>CAMWRC010000022.1 GCA_947176565.1 uncultured Ruminococcus sp. | reverse complement strand
GTGTGATATAATATAGTGAAATGAAAATTACAGGAGATTTTCTATGTCAGAAACTATTTTGAAATATAAATACCCTGCCGGAAACTTCAACGAAGCACTTCCGGTAGGGAACGGCAGAATCGGCGGTATGATATTCGGCGTTCCTGCTGACGATACTATAAATCTTAATGAGGATTCCATATGGTCAGGCGGTCTGAGACACAGAATCAATCCCGATGCTCAGGAAGGTCTTGCCGAAGTCCGCGAACTTCTGAAAAAAGGCGATATTCCGGCTGCTGAAAAGACAGCATTTCAGAAAATGCAGGGCGTACCCGAAAATATGCGCCATTATATGCCTCTCGGCAGTCTTAATATACACATGGAACTCGACGGGAAAGCCCGCGATTATTCACGGTTTCTTGACCTTTCAACTGCTGTCTCCGGAATTTCCTTTACTTCCGGCGGAAAACAGTTCAGCAGAAATATTTTCTGTTCCGCTCCTGACCAGGTAATGGTTATTGATATTCACAGCGATACGCCGAAAAGTATCAATATGACATGCAGCATCGACGGCAGAGATGATTATTACGACGACAACCGTCCATGCGGAAAAAATATGCTCCTCTATACCGGCGGAACAGGCAGCAGCAACGGTATTTTCTTTGCAGCCTGCATAGGTGCTGAAGCTCAGGGCGGCGATGTCAGAACAATCGGCGGAAAAATTTCCGTAACCAATGCTGATTCCGTCATGATTATAGTATCTGTCTGCACAAGCTTCTACACCGAAAATTATATCGAATCCGCTGTTATTGATACTGAAATGGCACTCAGCTGCTCGTATGATGAACTCTATTTCCGCCATGTTTCGGATTATCAGGAACTTTTCAACCGCGTTGAACTTGAACTTCCCGACAACAGCGGTCAGGAACTCGGAAAACTCTGCACTGATGAACGTATCGCACGTCTCAAAGGCGATGAAATGGACAGCAAAGACTGCGAACGCCTTATTCATGATAATAAGCTTATAGAACTCTATTTCAATTACGGACGCTATCTTATGATTTCAGCAAGCCGCGCCGGTACTCAGCCAATGAATCTTCAGGGAATATGGAACTCCGATATGTTGCCGGCGTGGGGAAGCAGATACGCACTGAATATCAATACTGAAATGAATTACTGGTGCGCTGAAAGCTGTAATCTTTCGGAATGTCATCTTCCGCTTTTTGACCTGCTGGAACGCGTCTGCGAAAACGGACGTACCACAGCAAAAGAAATGTACGGCGTAAAAAATGGATTCGTATGTCATCATAATACCGATATATGGGGAGATACCACTCCTCAGGATATATTGATTCCGTCAACACTCTGGGTAACAGGCGGAGCATGGCTTGCACTTCACATATTTGAACATTATGAATATACCCTTGACAAGGATTTCCTTGCCGAAAAATACCACATTCTCAAAGAAGCGGCAGAATTTTTTACCGAATTTCTCATTGAGGACAATGAGGGCAGACTCGTAACCTGTCCGTCCGTCTCTCCGGAAAATACTTACCGCACAGAAAACGGCGTAAAAGGCTGTCTATGCATAGGTCCGTCAATGGATTCACAGATTATTACAGTTCTTTTCAACGACGTTATAAAATCCTCTGAAATACTCGGCAAAGATATAAGATTCGCTGAAAAATTAAAGAAACTCCTGAAAAAACTTCATCAGCCTGAAATCGGAAGATATGGTCAGATTAAAGAATGGGCTGTTGACTATGAGGAAATTGAAGCAGGTCACAGACATATATCACAACTTTTCGCACTTCACCCTGCTGACATCATAACTCCCGCAAAAACTCCGAAACTGGCTGATGCCGCCCGTGCAACTCTCGTCCGCCGTCTCATACACGGCGGCGGTCATACCGGCTGGAGCTGTGCATGGATAACTAATATGTGGGCGCGACTCTATGACGGCAGAATGGTTTATGAAAATCTTAAAAAACTCATTACTCATTCTACTTATCCGAATATGTTCAATATGCACCCTCCGTTCCAGATAGACGGAAATTTCGGCGGTACATCTGCGATTGCCGAGGCTCTGCTCCAGAGTACCAGCGGTGAAATAGTTCTTCTGCCGGCACTTCCTGATGAATGGCCGTGCGGCTCTGTAAAGGGTCTACGTGCAAAGGGCGGATTTACCGTGAATATTGAGTGGAAAGACGGAAAAATTAAATATGCAGAAATAATTTCGGATAAAGGCGGTGAATGCCGCGTCCGCGCAAACTGTATCATGATAATTTCATGCGACGGCGAAAATATCGGCTCGCGTATTGAAAACGACGTGGTAATATTCAATACGACAGCAGGCGGAAAATACTTCATTAAAAGCTGAAAAGGACGGAATTTATGAAAATCAACAGAATTATATCACTTGTATCTTCGGCAGTTCTTGCCTTATCTTCACTTACAGCGTGCCAAAATTCAGAAAAAATCAAGGAAAAACCAGAAACTTCGCAATCATCAGACAGTTCATCAGTTTCAGATACTTCTCCGGAAAGCAGTGAAATTATCACATATACGTCAGGCACAACCGCTGAACCAGCTGAAACTTATCCGGATTATCCTATATCTTACCCTGAAATAGAAAAGAAACACGCTGGCGACCTTTATGAAGCCGAGGAAGCGTGGATGACGGAAAATCTTGAAGTCAGAGGCACTCCTATGGTGATAGACCCCGATAACAGCGAAAACAGTACAGGTGAAAAATACAGCGGCTACGGCTATGTTACCGGATTCGGAAATGATGGCAGCAGCTTCGTTATCTTTGAAGTCGATGCACCAACAAATCAGCACTATGATTTGTCATTCAGCATATCTTCCGATAAACTTGTTGACTGCCGCATATCGCTGAACGATAAGGAAATAAGCACTTTTAAAACTATGGACGACGACGATTTCACACTTATAACTCTCTACGGAGTTTTTCTTACTAAAGGCAAGTCAAAAATAGAAATCTGTCCGCAGAACGGAAATATCAAGCTCGACTATATGAAAATCGCCAACAATACCTCTCTCAGTGAAATAAAATATAACGCCGACGGCAGACCGTCAAACAAAAATGCCGGAGAATCTGCTAAGGAACTCCTGAATTTTCTCAGCAGCAATTACGGAAAATATACTATTACAGGTCAGTATGCTTCTGATGAAACAAATTCTGAAATCGAATTCGTATATCAGACTACCGGAAAATATCCGGCTATACGTTTTTCTGCAATGCATACTTCCGGAAATTCTTTCGACAGCACATTCAAGGATATCGATGCCTGCGCCGACTGGTACAGAAGGGGCGGTATCGTAGGTCTTATGTGGTACTGGGAAGCTCCCTCAAAAAAACCCTCCGTCTATGCAAAGGAAACTGATTTCAAGCTTTCCGCTGCAATTACTGACGAAAAAATAGCTGAACTTCCGCAGGAGGAAATACGCGGTCTTTACGGTGAGGGTAAAATTTCAGAACAATGCTATGGTCTGATACTTGATATCGACAATATGGCAGGTCAGCTCATGTCTCTCAAAAATAAAGGTATACCGGTTCTGTGGAGACCTCTGCATGAAGCCTACGGCGACTGGTTCTGGTGGGGCGCAGACGGTACAGATGCATATAAATGGCTCTGGGAACTTATGTACAATCGCTTTACAAAATATTTTGAGCTTGATAATCTCATATGGGTATGGAATGGTCAGAGCGAATCAACACTCGTCGACAAATCAACATTTGACATCGCATCACTGGATATATATATAAGTTCCGACAAGGACTTCGGAAGCCGGTACGAACAGTTCCTCGCATTGCAGAATATAGTCGGAAAAAATAAGCTTATCGCACTCAGTGAGTGCAGCCGTATTCCTGATATTGATATATCTTTCCGCGATAATGCAGTATGGTCGTTCTTTGGTCTGTGGTACGGAAAATATCTGACAGACGAAAACGGAGAATTTTCTGAAGAGTATATCTCAAGAGACGATTTTATCCGTTCATATAATTCCGACGGCGCACTTACGCTCGATGAATATATCACTCTCTGCGGCGGAAATGAACTTGTTCCGCAGTATGATGAATCCGTAACAACAACATTGACAACGACAGCCGCCGCTGTAACTGATACCGAAAATACAACCGAAACTACAGCCGCTGATGAATTTACAGAAAATTATGATAATGAAATCACGGAAGATTACTACAACAGCGATTATCAGGAACAGCAGGTGATTGAGTGAAAGACAGCCTTGAACTGAAAATTCCGTTTTCACAGGAACAGCGCGAACTCCTCGATAAAATGATGTCACAAGTCGAATCCAGCGGAATCAAAGCGGTAAGCTTTAAATTGTTCGGTACTCTTGTGAATATGCCGTTTTCAGAAAAATATGACCTGTATCTGCTTATCCAGTCGGAATTTCCGGAAATATCCGGAAAAAAATGTTTTTCTGACCTGCGTATCGAAGCAGAAGCCGAGGCAGAAAGAAAAAAAGATAATAAATATAATCTTTCTGATATTTATGAGATTCTTGGAAAAAAATCAAAAATTCCCGATGAAATCCTCAGCCGTATCATGAACCATGAATGCGAACTTACTGCAAAATTTGCAGTTCCACGGAATCTTGGAAAATTACTTTTCAGACGTGCGTCAGAACGGCGAAAAAAAATTATCATTACCGCTGATACAATATATCCGAAAAATGTTATTGTACAGATTCTCCGCAACTGCGGCTATGAAAATCACAGCGAACTTATTATTCTTAATAAATCCGAATGCAAAAATAAACACGAAAATGAATTTTTTGCTGAAATACTCGGAAAATCCGGTGTTTCAGCAGAACAGCTTATCCATATCGGTACAGACGTTGCCGATGATGTTGAAATTCCCATAATGAACGGCTCAAAGGCTCTGCTCTCTGCCGACAGTTTGCAGAATATGATTAAATCGTGCCGTATACGCAGATATGTTCAGGCGCGTCAGCTCTATGATTATGATTCTGCGGATTTTCTTGCTCTGCATCTTGCATTCGGTCTTTTTGCTGCGTATATATTCGATATTCCTCGAAAAGGTCAGCTTCACAGCGATTTCTGCAACAACCCATATATATTGGGATTTTTTGTCTATGGATGCTGCAAAGTATCCGGAAATATTCCGGACGGCAGCATACAGAAAATACTTGCTCAGGCAATGGAACAGAACAGCGATATGAAACGCGGAGGCGTTGATTTTGAAAATCTTTTCCGCCGGCATTTCCAGGAGTTTTCCGGAAAAATCAGTATGCGCGGAATGAATCTTCCTCTTGAATTTATCGCACAGCACTGTGGTGAATCCGACCGCAAGATGTTCAGGAAATTTATTCCGGCTGAAAATATGACGGAATGGGAAAATATTATTTCCGAACCTGATACCGCCCCCATGCACAGACAGCGTTCAGAACAAAATTCCCTCGAAAAACTGGCGGATAGAATGTTCCCGCCCGGTACGAGAGTAAGAAATATCACTGATGGTATTCTCGTAAAAATCAAGGGAAAAACCCGTTTCTGACAAAAAAGACACATTTTTTGCCGGCGGCGACATCATAAAAATCGGCTTACAATTATTGTGAATTTTCGATTATAAATCTGCAAAAGTTATAAAAAATTCTGTTGCAGATATGACGCCTCCTATGATAAAATAGAATTATGGAAAAAACAACATAATTTGATTTATTCGGAGGTAAAAATCAATGAACAACAAAATTAAGGTACTTATCGGTGACGACTCAGCAGAATCAGGAGTAAGCATTGCAAACAGACTCAGAGAACGTGGAATGTATGCATATACACGGCGTAAGGACTCAAATATAATTGTCGAATCTATAAGACAGGACCCGCCTGATGCCGCTGTACTCGATATAACAGCTCAAAACGGCGATGCGGTTACTATTATGAAAAAGGTTCGGGAACTCGGCGTGAAATTTCCTGCATTTATTATAACTTCCGCTTTTGATAACGAATTTATCGAACGTCAGGTAATGGCTAACGGCGGAGCAAAATATCTGCTTAAACCATATGATGCAGACGACCTTTTCAATGCAATAACATCAGCTCTCGGAGACCGCGCAAACAGTCTCAGCGATGATATGGAAATCGTCGTAACTGATATTATACATCAGCTCGGTGTGCCTGCACATATCAAGGGCTATCATTATCTTCGTTCAGCAATACTGCGCTCTATTGAGGATAAAACACTTCTCGAAAGCGTTACAAAGCTTCTTTATCCAACTGTTGCAAATCTCTATGATACAACATCATCACGCGTTGAACGCGCTATCCGCCATGCTATCGAAATCGCATGGGACAGAGGAAATGTTGATACTCTCAACGCATTTTTCGGGTATACCGTTGATACCACAAAGGGCAAACCTACAAATTCCGAATTTATTGCACTTATTACTGACAAGTTAAGACTGCGCTATAAATCCGCGCTTAAAATTAAAAATTGAGAATCTTTTCTCATTAATCAGCTAAGGAGATGTTTTCTATGTCATTCAGAAAAATTGATATTTCAGAGCTTCAATTCAATCCGTTTACTAAAATAGGTAAGGAATGGACGCTCCTCACCGGCGGTACTATGGAGAAATTCAATACAATGACTGCTTCATGGGGTCAGCTCGGCGTTCTCTGGAATAAGAATGTTTTCACCTGCTATATCCGTCCGAACCGCTATACATACGAATTTGTTGAAAACGGCAGTATGTTCTCCGCATCGTTTTTCGGTGAGGAATTTCGTAAAGCTCTTGCTTTCTGCGGTTCACATTCCGGACGTGACTGCGACAAAATCGCTGAAACTGGTCTTGTTCCTGCTGAATTTGACAGCACTGTAGGATTTGAACAGGCTGATATGATTCTGGTATGCCGGAAGCTCTACAGCTATGACATGACTGAAAATGGATTCCTTACAGATGACGGAATACCGGAAAAATTCTTTGGCTCTGACCCGTATCACCGCGCATATATAGCTGAAATCACCGGAGTTTATGTAAAAGATTAAAATATATAAAAAGCACTGGGACTAAAGCCTGAATCTACAGCTTTAATCCCAGTATTTTTATCTTATAGATAATAATTTAATTTTTTATCTGCTCACAAGCTCCATAAGTGCAACGGCGTGTGCGGATATTCCAAGCTTTTCGCCTGTGAATCCGAGTTTCTCCTCTGTCGTTGCCTTTACGCTTATCTGTGATACATCACAGCCACATACTTCCGCGATATTAATGCGCATCTGTTCGATATACGGCGCAAGCTTCGGGGATTGTGCGATTATAGTAGCATCAATATTTCCGACAATATATCCAGATTCACGGCATATTTCAGCAACACGTCCGAGAAGCTTCATACTGTCCGCGTTCCTGTATTTTTCATCTGTATCAGGAAAATGCTGTCCTATATCTCCCAGTGCAAGCGCACCGAGCATCGCGTCCATTACTGCGTGTACAAGAACATCTGCATCGGAATGTCCAAGCAGTCCACAGGTATGCGGAATATCCACTCCACCAAGTATAAGCTTTCTATGCTCGCACAGTCTGTGAACATCATATCCATGACCTATCCTGAAATTCAGCATTACAAAATCCTCCGGCAAAGTGTCTTTGCAATTTCTATATCTTCGGGAGTTGTTATCTTGATATTTGTATAATCTCCCTCTGTCATGTATATTTTTCCGCCGACAGCTTCAACAAGCTGACAGTCATCTGTGAAATCAAGACCGTGTTCAAGAGCAAAATCCACTCCCTCAAAGTAAATCTTTTTCCGGAATATCTGCGGAGTCTGTGTTATATACAGCGAACTTCTTGGCGGAGTATCAGTAACCAGTCCGCCGTCAACTACTTTTATGGTATCTTTCACCGGAACTCCTAAAGCTGCACCTCCGAAAACTGATGCATCTTTTATGGTCTTTTCGATGTGTTCCGGATTCACAAGCGGACGCGCTCCGTCATGAATCGCAACAAGTTCTGTTTCCTTTGATATGCAGCGGATTCCGTTTATTACGCTTTCCTGCCGCGTTGCTCCGCCCTCGGTGCATTCTTTAAGCTTCGTGATTCCGGCGGCTTCCGCTTCTGCCTTTATTGCCGGAATATCTGTTCCACGTGAAACAATTATAATTTCCTGTATACTTTCGCATTTCTCGAAAGCAAGCATTGTCATGCCGATAACAAGGCGTTCTCCGATTGGCATGAGTATCTTGTTTACTCCTCCCATTCTGGTGGAATTACCGGCACATACAATCACTGCTGATGTTTTCATATTCAATTATTTTTCCTCATTTATGAAATCGGCAACTATAAAGCGCGGACGCTGTTTGACTTCCGCATATATCTTGCCGACATATTCACCTATGATTCCAAGCGCAAGAAGCTGGAGTCCGCCGATAAACCATATCGCACACATTGTGCTTGACCAGCCCAGTTCCGAATGACCGGCTATCTTTACGACTAATGCCCATATAATCGCGATAACGCTGATTATTGACATTATAAATCCGACTGATGTTATAAGCTTCAGCGGCTTTGTACTGAACGATGTTATTCCGTTTATTGCAAATGCAAGCATTTTTTTCAGTGGATACTTGCTTTCACCGGCAAAACGCTCAGCGCGCTCATAATAAACATTACAGCTCTGGAATCCGATAAGCGGTACAAGTCCGCGGAGAAACAGATTTACTTCGCGGTAATTTGCAAGTTCCTGTAAAACGCGTCTGCTCATGAGACGGAAATCCGCGTGATTATACACAACATCTGCGCCCATGACTTTCATGAATTTATAGAATCCCTCTGCTGTGAATTTCTTGAAAAAAGTATCCGTCTTACGTGCGCTTCTTACTCCGTAAACTACCTGATTTCCCTCATGATATTTCTCAATCATAGCATCAATGGCATTTATATCGTCCTGCAAATCCGCGTCCATTGTTATTGCCATACTGCAAATATCCTTGACTGTCATAAGACCGGCAAGCACCGCATTCTGATGACCGCTGTTGCGCGCAAGGTTTATTCCTGAAAAAAACTTAGGGTCGGCAGCATGAAGTTCCTGAATAATGGACCATGTTTTATCCTTTGAACCGTCATTGACGAATACAACGCGGCTTTCCTCAGATATAAGACCACGCTGTCTCAGTGAAGTATATTTCTCTTTCAGTCTCTTGGCAGTTTCATGGAGTACTTCTTCTTCGTTATAGCATGGAACGACCATATATAATGTTTTATCATCTGTCATTTAAGAAATCCGCCTTTCACAATTTACTTTTCTCATCTTCTATCATTTTCAGGAGTTCGTCAACTGACATCTCCGAAGGACTTTTTGTACTCCGTGGACTGCCTGTCTGACGAAGAATATCGGAAATATCAGGAGAGCTGCTTTTCTGAGATACAGGTGATGATACAGTTTTTACAGCAGGTTTTACAGGTTCAGGCGCATTATGCTGACGCGGCACTGCACTGCCTCCCCTCAGCTCTGCAATCTGTGCTGCTGTGATTATTCCGGTATTATCGCTTACCGGTTCTGATGAAGGTTTTCTGATATTATAAACGCCTGTCCGTTCGGCAGCGGCGGTCTTGCGCAGCATTTCCTCGCGGAGTGCATCAGCAGTCGGCGCAGGAGAAGACTTCTGATTATCGCGGTTTCTTGCCACAAATGAAGATTCCGCAGAACCTGTGGACGTGAATGACATTGTACTGCTCAGTGAACTGCCAGGTCTCGGCGCAGTGAACTGCATAGTACGCTCACGTTCACGTTCTCTCTGATATGGTGAATCAGGATTGACCTGTTTCTGTTTGAAGTTCTCGGCGATAGACATTTTCTTGCGTTCAAGTTCGGGATTCTGTGCAGCCTCTGCCGCTGGTTCATACAATGGCATGCTGCCTTTCTGATTCTGATTTTTTTTCTTCTTGCCGTCATCTTCCTCGTAGTCGTAGAAGTCGTATTCTTCCTCCTCTTCATCGGAACGCGACCTTGCAAATGCAGAGACAATAAACAGCAGCAGAAAAAGTGCAGCAATACCCATCATAACTACTCTGCCGTTGAAACTTCTTGCGAAATCTATAAATCTTCCCAATTCAAGGCTTTCGGGATAACCTGTACATACGGCTACAATGCGGTCTTTTGAAATAGAATCGGCATTGTCCTCATGGAACGAATCCTTTGTATAGTAGGATTCTGAACTGTCATCTGAAGCAGCAATGAAGCTGACACTTCTGAGGGAAAGCTTATCGGGGGCGTCAGCAGGATAACAGAGGACAATATCGCCTGTCGCAATTGTAATTTCCGAAGCGTCCATAGCGATAAGTGCAGAACCTGTATTTATGTCGCCGGTCATCGGGTTATCCTCACCGACGAGGTAGATATACCTTCCGAACAGTTCGGGAGTTCTGCCGTCTGCAAACAGCAGATTTACCGCCGCCGATACAATTATCGACGTAACGCAGATAATCGTAAAGAACAGTTTAAGAACCGAGAATCGTTTTTTCCTTTTCATAATACAAGTCCTTTCTTCCGGAAGCCATATGCGTTACAGCACCGAACTTTCTTTTCATTTTTGTTGTCTGTACACCTATTATATCACATACTTTTTTAAATTTCAATAAAAATGAATGAAAAATAACAAAAAAAATTAGT
>CAMWRC010000021.1 GCA_947176565.1 uncultured Ruminococcus sp. | reverse complement strand
AATCCACGGAATATGACGTATTGAACAGCAGTATAATATCGTGTGATGAGCATAAGGCATTTTCGCTTGAATGTTCGAGAAGGTCAATGGTTCTGCTGAAAAATAACGGAATACTTCCTCTTGACCGGACAAAGATTCAGACGATAGCCATAATCGGACCAAATGCCGACAGCAGAACTGCTCTTGAGGGAAATTACAACGGCACAGCAGACAGATATATAACATTTCTTGAGGGCATTCAGGACGAATTTGGCGGACGTGTGATGTATTCTCAGGGCTGCCACCTGTATAAGGACAGAATTATGGGACTTGCCGCGGCGGACGACCGTCTTGCAGAAGCTGAAATCGCTGCGGAATATTCAGATGTTGTTATACTCTGCGTCGGACTTGATTCGTCCATTGAGGGTGAGGAGGGCGATACAGGCAATGAATTTTCGTCCGGAGACAAGCCGGATTTAAGACTTCCCAAATCGCAGAGAAAACTTATAAAAGCTGTCATGAAAACAGGAAAGCCGGTTATTATTGTCAATGCTTCGGGGAGTTCCATAAATGTGGAGGCGGACTGTGATGCTCTGATTCAGGCATGGTATGCAGGACAGATGGGCGGAAAGGCATTGGCGGATATACTTTTCGGTAATGTTTCGCCATCGGGAAAGCTTCCGGTTACGTTTTACGAAACAGCGGACAAACTGCCGGATTTCACGGATTATTCCATGAAAAACCGTACATACAGGTACGCTCAGGATAATATACTTTATCCTTTCGGATATGGTTTGACATATTCGCATATGACCTGTTCGGATATGAGATTCACTGACGGAAAAGTCAAAGTTACCGTGACGAATGACGGTGATTTCGATACGGAAGATGTTGTACAGATTTATATCAAGAGCAATAGCCGCAATGCCGTTCCGAACCGCAGCTTATGCGGATTCAGGCGGATTTTCCTGAAAAAACATGAAAGCAGAGAAGTTGAGATTCCAATTCCGGAAAGTGCCTTTGAAGTTGTGGACGAAAACGGAAAAAGAGTAATTGAAAGTAATGATTTTATTCTGTATGCCGGATTTGATTCAGCGGCATCATTACAGCTTGAAGTCAGACCTCTGAAATCATTATAGTAATCATACTTATTTTGATTTCAAGTGGGATTACTATAAACAGGCTCTGAGGAATCGGAGCAGGATAAAAAATATCCCCTCAAAAACTGAGTTTCTGAGGGGATATTTTTATCTAATTAACAAAAGTTCTTATTTATCTGCAAGAATTTTCTGAATTTCAAGTGCGTCAGAAGCTGAAACTCCATCTCCGTCTCCGTAAATATCTGCATTTAATTTGCCCTGCGGCGTAAGAGGGTACTTGTCAGCATTTCCGAGTGACTGCAATATCAATGTTGCATCAGCTACTGTAAGATCACCGTCTTCATTGGCATCGCCGTAAACAAAGTCATTCTTTTCAATCTCCGAAAGGATTTTGAGATTATCCTCATAGCTTAAGTCTTCAATGCTGCTTTCGGGAGTTCCGCCGAGACTTTCCTTATAGTTGTTGTAAATCTCGTCAAAATTGTCGATTTCTGCATTTTTAACTACATACATCTGTATCGTGAGAATATCAATGATGTCCTTGCTTGTGCCGTTTCCGTTGAAGTCACAGTTTTCTGCAAGATTGTTCCATATATCCGCAGGAAGTATACTCTCATCGGCAGTTTTGTTGTTCATTAAGTCTTCAAAATAGATGTTGGAAGCAAAGTAATCATAGTAGTCAACAACTCCGTCCATATTTACATCAGGGGCGGAACGCAGACCGCTTTCAACATCATTGCAGTAAGCATTGAAGAAATCATAAAAATCGTCTCTATCATATTTTATCCAAGCGTCTTCGTCAGGTTTTAACCCAAGGTACGCTGCCGCCTGCTTTATACGGGCAGAGATAATGCCACTGTACGCACGATAATAATTGCTGCCGTATGTTTCCTGATAATATTCCTCCGTGAAATATTCAGGCTTCAGTTCGATATGTCCTACAACGTAATGTGTTAAATAATATAGGAAATCCGCCTTGTAAGTGCTAATATAGGGTGAACGCGGATAATGTGAGAGCGCTTCTCTACAGCGGTTAACTTCTTCAGCGGTCATATATTCACTACAGTCGTTGTCGTCAAAACGTGGGTTTTGGTCTTCATATACATAGACGTCATACACATCGCCAACGTCAAGCTGACCATTACCATTGATATCAAGGTCAATTGTTCCGTTTTCGTACATTTCAGCTACAATGTCATATCCTGCATTAAGATATTCCATATTATTAATCAAATGGTATACATAACGTTCTTCTGAAGTCCAGTAGTATCCAATATGATTATGAGAGTGGCAGGGAGATTCCGTGGCATAGTAAGAAGGGTCAAGATATTTTGCTTCAAGCCTTCGGTTTATGATAAAATACCGTGTAAGGTGACTCATATCTATACCAGTCACTTCTCCGTCTCCGTTATAATCGGCGATAGCTTCAATGCGGTTTCTTGTTTCCAGATCCACTGCCTGATACATAACTGCATAAGCCTGTTCTTCCATTTCCGGATCTGTAAACACATAATCTGGATCTACCCAATGGTCGAAATAGCGTTGCATCGTGTAACCGTCAAAGATATCAAATACTCCGTCGCCGTTGATATCGAGATCAAGTTCTCCGCTGTCCATTTTTGCAAATATTTCTTTTTCGCCGGACCAGTATCTTGATGTGTCGATATTGTATTCAGCATTGCCTATGATAGGCGTAGCTGAAGCTGCAATTACAATTGCTGATGTGAAAAAAGATGTAAGCTTGTTCATATAATAGCTCCCTTCATCATATGTCTGCGTTGTTGTGCAGACTGTTATTGGTGGTTGAATTTCTGTTGTGATTGAAATTGTCTGCAAATCGGTTTGTACAGATGTCTGTAAATTATTCTGTATAGCTGTCTGCAAAGGTGTTTGTACAATTGTCTGTGAATCTGTCTGCAAAGATGTTTGTGTTTGCGCTGTATTGTTGTTATTCTCAATAACCATGTCTTGTGATGTAATTTCCACTGCTGATTCTGTTGAAAATACAGAGGTATTACTTTCTCTTTCTGTGTCAGTTTCAGCTACTGCAACGGTTTCGGACGTATAAATTTCATTTTTCTTATATTCCGAAGTGGAAACAGGAATTGAATTTTCTATGTTATTTTCCGATTCTGTAACGATATTATCAGGAAAATTATTATGTGGAAAGATTCTTATATCATCGGTTTTCCAAATTCCGATACATATAATAATAGCGGCGCATATTTCCGAAATAATAAGAGTATTTTTCTTTATCAGCGCAATTCTTTTCTGTTTTCTTCTGAGAATCTCATCTCCTTTTTGAAACACTCTTTCTGCAATATCCTCATAGCTCTTCATATATAAACTTCTCCTGTTCAAGCTTTGATTTAAGGGCTTTTTTTGCTCTGTAAAGCAAATAAGTGACCTGACGGTTTGATTTACCCATAATTTTTGCTGCCTGTGAAGCATTAAAATCTTCAAAATATATCAGATAAAGCACCTGACTGTATTCCGGCTTGAGTTTTTGAATTGTCTTATGGAGCATGATTTTTTGCTCATTCTTTATATAATTATGTTCCAGTTCTTCCTTGTCCGCAAGACTATAGAACTCATCAATAGAAGCCGAAACAATTTTTTTATTTTTTCTGATATAATCGACAGCTGTATATTTTCCTATGGAATAAATCCATGTCTTAAAAGAACTTTTTCCAGAAAATTTAGGCTTATTTACATAGAGCTTTACAAATACCTCCTCTGCTATCTCTTCTGCAACACAGATATTGTTGGTAAAACTGTTTATATACAGCACTATTCCATCTCTGTATTCTCGGATTATCTCAGTAAGAGCGTTTTTATCCCCTTCGAGAAAACGGCGGTAGCTACTTGCACCGTTATCCATATATTTGCTCCCTTCTGAAAATATATCTTCACTACTTAGTCGCACGATTTGTTATATTGTTGCAGTAAAAATAAAAAAATACAGAAAATTTTTATCAATGAATTTGTTTTGGTTTCAAGTAGGATTACTATATATGTTGAAGTTTACTTCTGACAAAAAAACAGACAGATACCTCCTGTAAGGTGTCTGCCTGTTAGGGTTATGCCTATTCTATCTTTTTGGAAAATAGAGGGTAAATTCTGCGCCCTTGTCAACTTCGCCGTAAGCCTTGATTTTTCCGCCGTGGCGTTCCATGATTCTGTTTATCAGAGCAAGACCAACTCCGCTGCCCTCAAATTCCTCATCGGAATGAAGCCGCTGGAATACCTGAAACAGCTTTTTACTGTATGTCATATCAAATCCCGAACCGTTGTCCTTGATTTTTATGATATTGTACTGCTGTTCCGTACCTCCTGAAAGTTCAATAACTGCTTTTTCACGCTTTGACGTATATTTAATTGCATTGGACAGCAGATTTTTCAGAATAATCCGTACAAGAACTTCATCGCAGTCAATAAGCGGAAGTTCACCGCAGATGATTTGGATATTCCGTTCCGGAGGTTCAAGTTCACGCAGGTCGCTGTAAGTTTCGAGGGCAATCGGTTTTATATCGACACGCCGTACAACCGCATTTACATTGCACATTTTTGAGAAATCGAAAAGACGTTCTATCATGGTTTTTGTCTGGGTAGCCTTTGAGACTATCATATCCATGATAGCGGCGATGCTTTCGTCCGGATTATCGCCGAGTTCAGAGCGGAGCATTTCAATCAGCATATTTATAATATTGAACGGAGCTTTCAGGTCGTGGGAAACTGCTGAGCAGAACTGTGTAAGTTCATTATTTGCCGCGGTCAGTTCTTTCTGCTGTGATGATACCTGTAAGTGAGTTCTGATACGTGCGAGATATTCCTCCTTGACGAAAGGTTTTTTCACATAGTCGCAGCCGCCGAGTCCGAATCCCTGTGTAATGATTTCAGGGTCTGTTTCGGAAGTAAGGAATATTATCGGAATATCCTGTGTTTTCGGTTCAGCCTTAATCATGCGGCAGACTTCAAGACCATTTATATCACTCATTTGAATATCAAGAAGTATCATATCCGGAATCCGTTTTTCGAGAAATTTCATAGCAGCCTTTCCGCTTGAAGCTGCAAAGACACGGTATCCCTGAGAGTGAAGCAGAGTACTGGAATAAGCAATCTGGTCAGGCATATCATCGACTATCAGAATTTCAGCGTAGTTATTCATATTCTCACTTCTTTCCGCCGTTGATTTCAGCCTTGTATTTTGACGGCGTCGTGCCGGTAATATCCTTAAAAACCTTTGTAAAGTAGTCTACTGAGGCATATCCTAAAATATCGCTTATCTCGTAAGCCTTGTAATTTCCGGTACGTATAAATTCTTTAGCCTGTTCAATTTTCACATGTGAGTAAAATTCATGGAATGTTATTCCAAAGTATTTTTTGAACAGTTTGCCGAAATAGTCCTTGCTGTAGCCGTGAGCATTGGCAATATCATCAGCAGTTATAAGTTCATTGCAGTTATGTGAGCAGTACAGAGCTACCTGATTAATGAATTTATTTTCATCTGGAGAGATGTTCAGATTATTCAGCACTATCTCAATACATGGATTAAGATTGCTGATTGAATTCATTTCATCAATCTTCTTTTTCACGCGCAGGAGAACATCTTCGAGTTTATGTTTATCGACTGGTTTGAGCAGATAGTCAAAAGCTCCGAGAATAAGACCCTGACGGGCGTACTCAAATTCGTCATAGGAGCTTGCGAATACAACAGGTATTGTATTTCCTGATTCATTGAGTTTACGCAGCATTTCTATTCCGTCGATGAATGGCATACGTATATCAGTAAATATGAGGTCAAATTTCTTTTTTTCGAGCAGTTCCAAAGCAACTTTACCGTTTGAAGCTTCGGCGGCGATAGTAAATCCGCAGTCAGACCATGTTTTCATTTTTGAATAGATAAAGCGGAGAGCTGCATCATCTTCAACTATAAGAATATTATACATCAGATAATCCCCCTGTTTTCGGAAATCCAGAGAAAATCGTAGTTGAGAACAGCTTTACGAAGTTCTCTGAATTTTTCGGTATTCATATTGTTTTCAAAGGCAACGGCGTTTTCAGTAAACAAATCCACAGCAGCTGTATCAAAATCATCGGAGAGCGAAAGAAACTGTTCGCGCAGGTTACTCCATACAGCGGGATTTCCGGAATTTTCGGAATTTCTGGTACGTTCAAGAAGTTCAGCGCGCAGTTTATTGAGTTCGGAAATAGTAGAATCCCAGATATCAGTAAAGTGTTCAAGACTTCCGGAAGTATTCTGTTTCAGTTCGTTGCTGAGAGCTGAAGATGCTTTATATAGCTGCATACAGTACATATTTCCGGAAATACCTGTTATATTATGTAGAATTTCCCTTGCATGAATGAAATCGCCGTCCTGAATACATTCACAGAGCTGAATGCAGTCATCGCTGTGATTGCTGAGGAACTGAGAAATCAGCCGGAGTACAGACCTTTCACTGCCCATGACTTCGATGAGATAATCAGCACTGAAAATTTGTTCGTTTTCGGGTTCTGAGGCAGAGTGGGCGGAATCTGTTTCGATAAATTGTGAGAGCAGATTCTGGAGATTTTCCATTTTAAGAGGTTTGAGGAGAGTCCCGTTCATTCCGCTCCTGATAAAATCCGGATTATCGTGGGAAATATCATCTGCTGACAACGCGATTATCGGGATTTCTGGATTATTCCGGTGAATAGCTTCTGCCGCCTGAAATCCGTTCATACCGGGCATATTAATATCCATAAAAATCATGCGGTATGATTTTTCAGCGGTTTTTGATACGGCTTCCTGACCGCTCATGGCGGTATCAACGGATAGACCGCATTTTTCCAGCATAATTTTTCCAATTTCGATATTGATTTCGTTGTCGTCGGTCAAAAGAAAATCCAAGTTATCAACACCTTTACAAATATTTATATATTTATTATACACAAAATATCGCTGAATGTCAAGCAGACTGATGAAAAGCAAATCAATTTTTTTGAACTGGTGTGCATACAGAGATATGAAAGCACTTGATTTTCTTATTACGTTGTGATATAATTAAATACGGAGAAAAGTATTGGAATTTTTCTGAAAGGAAGATGCTATGAAATTTACAAAAATGCATGGTATAGGCAATGACTATATCTATATAAACTGTTTTGAGGAAACTGTAAGCGACCCTGTTTCGCTTTCGGTTTCCGTAAGCGATGTCCGCAAAGGTATCGGTTCAGATGGTCTTGTGCTTATTATGCCATCTGAAACAGCTGATTTCCGTATGCGTATTTTCAATGCCGACGGCTCAGAGGCTCAGATGTGCGGAAATGCCACGCGCTGTATTGGAAAATATGTTTATGAAAACGGTATGACTGATAAGACTGAAATCACTCTCGAAACCAATTCCGGCATAAAATATCTTACCCTGTCGGTTGATGATGAAAACAAAGTCCAGCAGATACATGTCGATATGGGCAAAGCGATTCTCGAACCGGAAAAAATTCCGGTAATCAGCGATTCCTGCAATCCTGTTGTAAATATGCCGATTGATGTTCAGATTCCGGACGGCGTATTCAAAGGAGATATTTCTGTAACGTGCGTATCTATGGGAAATCCTCATGCGGTAGTATTCACGGAGAATATAGCAGGACTTGACCTCGAAAAAATCGGACCAGTATTTGAAAATCACAGACTCTTTCCGGAACGCATAAACACGGAGTTCATTGAGGTTATTGATTCACAGACTCTTAATATGCGCGTATGGGAACGCGGAAGCGGTGAGACGTTCGCCTGCGGTACAGGAGCGTGTGCATCTGCTGTAGCAGCAGTTCTTAACGGTTATTGCAGACATGATGAGGAAATACTCATTCATCTCCGCGGAGGGGATTTGCGTATAACATATAAATCCGACGGAACTGTGCTGATGACAGGCGGTGCGGATTTCATATGTACGGGTGAATGGCTTGTGAAGTAATTGTGAATTATATTTATTAAAGGAGAAAAAAATTATGCCACAGATTAATGAAAACTTTCTTAAACTTGAAATGAACTATCTTTTCATAAATATTGCTAAAAAAATAAATGCTTTCAAGGAAAAAAATCCCGATGCTGATATAATCCGTATGGGAATCGGCGATGTTACGCTTCCGATTGCACCTGTTGTGGTTGAAGCTATGAAAAAAGGCTGCGATGAAATGGGAGTAAAGGAAACATTTAAGGGATATGAGGACAGCGGAGCAGGTTATGATTTCCTGCGTGAAGCAGTTTCCGGCTATTATAAAAGCTTCGGAGCTGATGTTCTTCCGGAAGAAATACGCATAAATGACGGCGCAAAGGCGGATTGCGGAAATATTGTGGATATTTTCGGCAATGACAATATTATACTTGTTACAGACCCTGCATATCCGGTGTATGTTGATTCAAATCTTATGAGTGGACGCAAGATAATCTATGCCGATTCAAATGAGGAAAACGGATTTGCAGCAATGCCGGATTTCAGCGTTCATGCTGATATTATATATCTCTGTTCGCCGAATAATCCTACTGGTTCGGTATACACGGCAGAACAGCTTAAAGTCTGGATAGACTATGCAAAGCAGAATAATGCGGTTATAATATATGATTCCGCATATGAAGCATTTATCACAGAAGACGGAATCCCGCGCAGTATCTACTGTATCGAGGGAGCTAAGGAAGTCGCAATAGAAATGTGTTCGCTTTCAAAGACAGCAGGATTTACCGGTATGCGCTGCGGATATACTGTTGTTCCGAATGCTCTTGTTGTGAAATCTTCTGACGGTACAGAAGTTTCATTGTCACAGCTCTGGGGTCGCCGTCAGGGAAGCAAATTCAACGGCGTGTCTTATCCGGTACAGTGCGCGGCGGCGGCAGTATTTACCGAAGAGGGACTGAAACAGATTCACGAGAATATCGCATACTATCAGGAAAATGCACGTATTATCGCCGATACTATGAGTTCGCTCGGAATAAAATTCACCGGCGGAATAAATTCGCCGTACATATGGTTCAAGTGTCCGGATAATATGGGAAGCTGGGAATTTTTTGACCTTATGCTGAATAAGATAGCAGTTGTCGGAACTCCGGGAGAGGGATTCGGTAAAAACGGCGAGGGCTGGTTCAGGCTTACAGCATTCGGCGACAGACAGCGTACAATTGAGGCTATGGAAAGATTCAAGAGCTTATTTTAAAATATAAAAAATTGCTGTACAGAAATCAATCTGTACAGCATTTTTATTGATTTGTTTTTATCTTCTTGATTTTAAATATTAATCATGATAATAAGAATCAATTCCGAGATATTCTTCAAGGGTAAGAGTCGGGTCTCCGGCAGCAGCTGCGGCATCTTTAAGAGCCTTTGCGGTTTCTTTTCCTACATAGCGGATATGCCACGGTTCGTACTTGTAGCCTGTTATATCCTGTTTGCCCTGCGGATAGCGGATAATGAATCCGTAATCTGTGCAGTTTTCCGCAAGCCATATAGCTTCAGGAGTTCCGATGAAATTGTCGCTTATATCGTTAACATCAATTGCAAGACCGGTCTGATGTTCGGAATATCCCGGACGTGCTGAGAACGTATCAGCAACTGCCTGACCATTCCAGTAGACATAGTTGTTGTAGATTTCGTCCTGAGTTTCATATGAACGGAATCCTGAGGAAATATATATATCCAGACCGTCGACTGAAGCTGCGTAGGAAAGTTCCTGGAAAGCGGAATACGTTTCATTTGTAAGTCCGCCCGGATTGTACCATGACGGCATGGCGTATGATTTATTGGCTATGAGAATATCGTTCACATAGGTAATGCCGTCGATAACTTCAATCTTCTGTTCCGGATTTGAGGGGTTTGCAGTAGTTACAGGAGGAGTTGTAGAATTAGGGTCTTTTACAGTTACTTTTACTTCTGCGCCGAGAGTGCTGTCATCTGCGGAAACGACGCGGATAATACAGCTTCCCTCACTCACGCCGGTGATGTTTCCATAGATGTCAACAGTTGCAACAGACGGGTCAGAGCTTGTCCATACTTCGGGAATAATTTCAGCGACAACGGGATAGCTTTTCATTTTACCGACATCAATTTCAGCGGAGTAATAGCTTAGATTAATACCGCTTACAGTTCCTGAGCCGGAAGGAGTTGTAGAAGCAGTGTTTCCTCCTGGGATAGTTGTGGACGCACCGTTTCCGCCGGAATTATTGGCCGGCTTTGTAGATGAAGCGTTTCCGCCGGAATTATTATTTCCGGACTGATTTGTATCAGGAGCAGGTGTTGTTGCCGCAGGCTTTGTTGATACCGGTCTTGCTGCAGCAGTTTTTGTGGCAGCCGCCAACTTGTCAAGTTCTTCTTTTGAACGTGTTACAATAGCAATCTTGACAGTAGTAGTTTCAGTGGAAACCGGTTCTGTAACGGCGGTAGTTGTCTCAGAAACAGCTGCCTCCTGATAATCCGGAATAGTAGCTTCCAGTTCATTTTCGAGACTGCTCTCTCCATCGATACCGCCGGCAATGCTGAATTCTCCGCCGGAGTTTTCAACAGTAGGAACATCTCGTCCGCATGAAGTCAGACCGGCAGAGCAAGTGGCTGCTGTAAGGAATGCTGCAATTTTAGCTGTATATTTTTTCATAATATTCATCTCCAGAAATAATTAAGATACATCAGGGTTTCTCA
>CAMWRC010000020.1 GCA_947176565.1 uncultured Ruminococcus sp. | reverse complement strand
GTATTGAATCGGATATTCTTAGCTGTTTCGTAGAATCTGTCGGCAGCAGATTTCATGAGCTTTGAATGAAATGCTCCTGCAACATTCAGAGGAACTACTCTTGCTTTGAGTTCGGCGAATTTTTCGCTTACTTCCGCGATACCCTCCGGAGTGCCGGCGATTACAGTCTGCTGTGGGGAATTATAATTCACAGCAGCGGCATAATTCCTTGCCTGTGAGCAGATTTCTTCAATTTTTTCCGGAGCAAGTTTCATGACAGCTGCCATAGCACCTTTATTTTCACGTGCGGCATCTTCCATAGCTTCGGAACGTGCCTTTATGAGACGGAATCCGTCCTCTGTGGAAACCATTCCGGAGATAACAAGCGCAGCGTATTCACCAAGTGAATGACCGGCAACGCCGTCGAATCTGAATCCTTTTTCCATAGCTGCTGTAACAGCTGAAAGTGACATGAGCATAACAGCCGGCTGTGCATTTATGGTACGTGCGAGTTCCTCCGGAGTGCTGTCAAAGCAGACAGCACGCATATCGCGTTCAAGTATTCCGTCTGCTATGTCATAGAGTGCAGACGCGGCAGGAAATGATTCTGCAAAATCTTTTCCCATTCCCGGAACCTGAGAACCCTGACCGGAAAACAATGAAATTATCATAAAATAAAACTTCCTTTCTGTGCATTATGCTGAAAAAATTAAAATTTTCCCCAAATAAAACCAATTCAGTATAGTAAAATTGACGAATTTTTCTGAACAGCAGTATAAAAACCCAAAATATTCTTGCAAAAAATCCGGAAATGGTTTACAATATATATTGTATAGTTTTTTGGTGCAGTGTTATGAGTTCCGGAATTTAATAACAGTAATATATACTGCCCTTTTAATACTATAACACAAATTCTGAAATTTTACAACTGTTTTTTCAAATTTGCAAAATATATTTTCAAAGGAGTTCGCTATGGGAGTAAATATCATGGCAATGGGAAGCTATCTTCCCGAACAGACATTAACAAATGATGATTTCAGGAAATTTGTTGATACAAATGATGAATGGATACGTACAAGAACCGGTATATGTTCACGCCATATGGCAGGCTGGGAACCGGTATGGTATATGGGAAAAATGGCTGCGCAGAAAGCCATTGAAAAAGCCGGAATCAAACCGGACGAAATCGGTCTCGTGATAGTCAGCACGATTACTTCTGATTTCCTCACTCCCAGTATTGCGAGTATACTTCAGTATGAACTGGGAATCAGCAATGCCTATGCTTTCGACCTCAATGCAGCCTGTTCAGGATTTGTGTATATGCTTGATGCTGCACACCGCTATCTTGAAACAGACGAAAATCTGAAATACGTTCTTGTGGTATCATCAGAAGCACTTTCACGTTTTGTAGATTACAGCGACAGAGGAACGTGTATTCTTTTCGGAGACGGCGCAGCAGCGGCAGTTATCGGCAGAAGTGAAAAGATGTATTCGTCATTCCTTGCATCTGACGGAAGCGGCGCGCGCAAGCTTTTTGCACGGAATGTCGCTGTTGCTCCGCAGGTGAAGCAGGATAATGATTTTGACGACGGTTTTCCGGAAAAGCCTCAGCATCAGCTGTATCAGGACGGCAAGGAAGTATATAAGTTCGCTGTCAAGGCTCTGCCGAAAGCTTTCAATGCCGCAGCGGAAAAAATCGGAATCACAAGCAGTGATATAGACTGGTTTGTTCCGCATCAGGCGAATGTCAGGATAATCGAGACGGCTGCAAAGAATCTGGGTACGGGAACAGATAAGTTTATAGTTACCCTTGACCACCACGGCAATACATCAAGTGCTTCAATTCCACTTGCTCTCTGTGAGGCTATCGAAAAAGGAACTGTACAGCGTGGACAGAAGCTTGCTCTTGTCGGATTCGGTGCAGGACTTACTTACGGAAGCATCATACTTGAATATTGATTTTGTGTTATTTACTTATTGATAAGGAGTTTACTATGAAAACACGTATTACTGAACTTCTCGGCTGTGAATACCCTATAATTCAAGGCGGAATGGCTTGGGTTGCCGAGCATAACCTTGCTGCCGCTGTATCAAATGCCGGCGGAATCGGTCTTATCGCAGGCGGAAACGCACCTATTGACTATCTTCGCGACCAGATACGCAAATGCAAGGAAAAGACGGATAAGCCGTTCGGAGTTAATATAATGCTCATGAGTGCGACCGCCGATGACCTTGCTCAGCTTTGTATTGATGAGAAAGTTGCCGTTGTAACTACCGGTGCGGGAAATCCGGGAAAATATATTCCGGCATGGAAAGAAGCCGGAATAAAAGTAATTCCGGTAATTCCGTCAGTTGCTCTTGCTAAGAGAATGGAACGCGCAGGAGCTGACGCAGTTGTCGCAGAAGGTACGGAATCAGGCGGACATATCGGTGAAAATACAACAATGTGCCTTGTTCCGCAGGTTGTTGATGCGCTTGAAATCCCTGTTATTGCGGCAGGCGGAATCGCAGACGGCAGAGGAATGGCAGCTTCGTTCATGCTCGGTGCTGAGGGAGTACAGCTCGGAACACGTTTCCTTGCATCTGAAGAATGTCAGATTCACGGAACTTTCAAGGAACTCATAATCAAGGCAAAGGATACCGACAGCGTAGTAACCGGAAGATATACAGGTCACCCGTGCAGAAATATCAAGACAAGGTTTTCAAAGAAACTTGCAAGCGGTGAGAAAGACGGTTCACTTACTCCGGACGAGTTTGAAGTACTTACTCTCGGTTCGCTCCGGAAAGCTGTACAGGACGGAAATCTTGATGAGGGTTCATTCCTCTGCGGAGCTATTGCAGGTATGATTGAAGATGTCAAGTCGTGTGATGCTATCATAAAAGAAATCATGGAGCAGGCTGAAAAGCTCCTGAACAGATAAATAAAATATTGTCTTGTATTATGAAAAATCGGAGGATTAAAAAATATGGCAACAGCAATAGTAACAGGTGCATCTCAGGGAATAGGTGCGTGTATAGCTGAACGTCTTTCAAAGGACGGATTTGATATTGTGATAAATCACTATCCCAGCGACAGCGACAGGGAGAAAGCTCTTGCCGTTGCTGAGAAATGCCGTTCATACGGCGTAAAGGCTGAGTGCATAGCGGCTGATGTTTCGGATTTCAGTCAGTGCGAGGCTATGGTAAAACAGGTAAAGGCTGAATTTGGCAGCATTGATGCGCTTGTGAACAATGCCGGAATCACAAAGGACGGACTTCTTGCACGTATGAAAGAAGCTGATTATGATGCTGTTATCGCAGTTAATCAGAAAAGCGTGTACAATATGATGAAGCACGTGTGTTCAGTCATGATGAAGCAGAGACACGGCAGAATCGTTAATGTTTCGTCTGTTGCGGGACTTTACGGAAATGCCGGTCAGGTGAATTATTCCGCATCAAAGGCGGCAATAATCGGCATGACAAAGACGGTCGCAAAGGAATTTGGCTCACGGAATATCACCTGCAACGCCGTTGCTCCGGGATTTATACATACGCCAATGACGGACGTGCTTTCAGAAGAACTCAAAGCAAAAATGCTCGGCGCGGTTGCTCTCGGAAGATACGGAGAACCGGAAGAAATAGCATCTGTTGTTTCTTTCCTCGTTTCTGATGATGCTTCATACGTAACGGGACAGGTTATAGAAATATCAGGCGGACTTTCAATGTAGCCTGGATCAGATAAATTTGAAAGGAAAGATAAATTAATATATGAGCAGACGAGTTGTTATTACAGGCATGGGAGCTGTTACTCCGCTCGGAACAGGCGTAAATAAGTTCTGGGACGGAATAAAAGCGAATAAAATAGGATTTTCCTATATAGATGCTTTCGATTCTGAACGTACAGGAATAAAAATCGCAGGCATTGTAAGGGATTTTGACGAGACAGCCTACTATGACATCAAGGGCTGTTTCGATAAAAAAGAAGCAAAGCGTATGGACAGATTCACAAAATATGCGGTAGTCGCCGCTCATGAAGCTATGGAAGATGCCGGAACTGACTTTGCTGATATTGACCCTTACCGTGCAGGAATTATTGTTGGTTCAGGAATAGGCGGAATTGACCTTACAATTTCTGAGTATTCAAAATATCTCGAAAAAGGACCGGGACGTGTATCGCCGTTTTATGTTCCGATGATGATAAGTAATATGGCATCAGGTACTATCGCAATGAAAACAGGATTCAGAGGAGCAAATTTTGATATTTCCTCAGCCTGTGCAACGGGTACTCACGCAATCGGCGAGGCGTTCCGGAAAATCAAGGACGGCTATCTTGATGTATGTCTTGCCGGAGGTACGGAATGTACATCTCAGGAATTTACATTTGCAGGATTTGCCAATATGAAAGCTCTTACAAAATCCGGAGACCTTGAAAGAGCATCTGTACCGTTTGATGCTGAACGAAGCGGATTTGTACTCGGTGAGGGAAGCGGCGTTCTGGTTCTTGAGGAATACGAACACGCCAAAGCAAGAGGTGCGGCTATATACGCGGAAGTTGCCGGATACGGCGCAACAGATGACGGTTATCACATGACATCACCGATGCCGACAGGTGAAGCCGCTGCAATGGGAATGACTCTTGCCATGCAGGAAGCTGGAGTAAAGCCCTCGGAAGTCGATTATATAAACGCTCACGGAACGTCTACAGGTCTCAATGATAAGTACGAAACGGCTGCGATAAAGCTTGCATTCGGTGATGATGCAAAGAATGTGAAAATCAGTTCCACAAAGTCTATGATAGGTCATCTTCTCGGCGCGGCAGGAGCTGTCGAAGCCGTTGTGTGTGCAAAGACAATTCAGGAAGGACTTATTCATGCCACTGTGGGATATAAAGTTCCGGACGAACTGTGCGACCTTGATTACTGTGTGAACGGAAATATCAAGCAGGAAGTAAATGCGGTACTGTCAAATTCTCTCGGATTCGGCGGTCATAACGGTACTATCTGCTTTAAGAAGATTGCATATTGAGGAGGTCTATAATGAATAAGAAAATTTTCGATATTGTTGAAACAGAGACAATTGAAAAAATTGCTGAAATCGTTTCAAAGAACGAACTTTCAGAAATAACTGTGAAAATAAGTGATTGCGTTGTTACAGTCAAGGGCAAGAAGCCACAGCCTGTACCGCCAGTTATGCCTGTACCTATGGGAATCCCTGCACAGGCGGTTTCAGCTCCGGTTCAGACAGATGCGGCTGCGCCGGTTCAGCAGGAAATAAAGGGCAATGTTGTGAAATCTCCTATTGTCGGAACATTCTATCAGGCACCTTCACCGGACAAGCCGCCGTTCGTGAAAGTCGGCGATACCGTGAAAAAAGGCGATGTCATCATGATTATCGAATCAATGAAGCTTATGAATGAAGTGCAGTCGGAATTTGACGGCACGGTTGAGAAAATACTGGTAACAGACGGTCAGCCGGTTGAATTTGACCAGCCGATTATGATTATCAGCTGAATTTTAAGGCATTTGAGACATTGAAGAAAGGGGAATAAAATGGCAGAAGTATTAATGAATAAAGAGCAGATTATGGAAATTATTCCGCACCGCGACCCGTTTCTCCTCATTGACGAGGTTCTTGAAATGGAAGTCGGCGTGAGAATAAAAGCAAGAAAATATATCAAAGAGGACGAATTCTGGTTCAGGGGACATTTTCCGGATTATCCCGTAACACCCGGCGTGCTTATGGTTGAAATGCTTGCTCAGGCAGGTGCTGTATGTATGCTTTCAAAACCGGAATATAATGGAAAAATCGGACTTTTCGGAGGAATAGACAAAGCAAAGTTCCGCAGACAGGTAGTTCCGGGAGATGTCCTTGACCTTGATGTCGAGATTATAAAGCAGAGAGGTCCTGTTTCCACGTGCAAGGCACTGGCATCTGTTGACGGAGAAAAAGCTGTTTCGTGCGAGATAACCTGCATTATCACTGACAAGTAAAGGAGCAGTATTGATGTTCAGTAAAATACTCATTGCCAACCGCGGCGAAATAGCTGTGCGTATTATACGCGCCTGCCGTGAACTCGGAGTGCACTGCGCCGCTGTATATTCAACTGCGGACAGAACTTCGCTTCATGCACAGATTGCCGATGAAGCAGTCTGTATAGGTCCTCCGGCAACCAAAGACAGCTATCTCAATATGAATGCAGTAATACAGGCGGCTCACAATGTCGGTGCGGAAGCCATACACCCCGGATTCGGATTTCTGTCTGAAAATGCAGAATTTGCGCGGCTCTGCGAAAAAAATGGAATAGTTTTCATTGGTCCGTCATATGAATCTATCGAGATGCTCGGAAACAAGGCGGCGGCTAAAGAATCTATGGCAGCTGCCGGAGTTCCAGTTATACCCGGTTCAAAGGGAGCTGTCAGAAGTATTGAAGAAGCACGCGAAGTTGCTGAAAAATGCGGTTATCCTGTACTGGTTAAAGCGTCTGCCGGCGGCGGCGGACGAGGAATCCGGCGCGTGGATTCTCAGGAAGAACTCGAATCCCAGATTATCGCGGCACAGCAGGAAGCAAAGAACTTTTTCGGCGATGATACGGTATATATCGAGAAATTCCTCGTTAATCCGCATCACGTTGAGATACAGATAATGGCGGATAAATCCGGAAACTGCATATATCTCGGCGAACGTGACTGCTCTATGCAGAGACGGAATCAGAAAGTTCTTGAGGAATGTCCGAGTCCTGTTGTTTCTCCGGAACTCCGCGAAAAAATGGGAAAGGCTGCTGTTGCGGCAGCAAAGGAATGCGGATATTATAATGCCGGAACTATTGAGTTTCTTGTGGACGAAAACCGCGATTTCTACTTCATGGAAATGAATACCAGAATACAGGTTGAACACCCCATAACGGAAGAAGTTACAGGTTTCGACCTTGTAAAGGCGCAGATAGAAGTCGCAGCAGGTATGCCGCTGAATATGACTCAGGACGATGTAAAACTTACCGGTCATGCGATAGAATGCCGTATAAATGCGGAAAATCCGGATTTGAATTTCCGTCCGTCCCCCGGTACTATAAATGCGCTGTATGTTCCGGGCGGTCCGGGAATACGTATTGACGGCGCGGTATATCAGGGATATACAATTACGCCGTACTATGATTCCATGATAAGCAAGCTGATAGTACACGGTTCTGACCGCGATGAGGCTATCAGAAAAATGCGCTGGGCATTGTCGGAATTTATCGTTGACGGAGTTGATACAAATATCGACTTTCAGCTTGAAATAATAAAACGTCCGGAATTTATCAGCGGAAACTATGACAACGGATTCCTGAACCGTTATATGGAAAAAAGAAATAAGGGGTAATGACGATGTTTGAAGATTTTTTTAACGTTGTGAAACTCCGTTTCAACGGAAATGAGGACAGCAGTGTTCCTATGTTCAAGTGTCCGCGGTGTCAGGGAACTTCACCCCTTGACCGCTATGAGGAGCTTCACAGGGTTTGTCCGAACTGCAATTATCATGGCAGACTTTCAGCTCCTCAGAGAATAGCTATTACCGCAGATAAGGACAGTTTCTGTGAATTTGATGCCGATATGATAAGCTGCGACCCGATAGACTTTCCGGATTATCCTGAAAAACAGGAGGAACTCCGCGAATCAACCGGACTGAAAGACGCTGTGATTACCGGTACGGCTGAAATACGCGGAATAAAGACAGTCATAGGAGTTATGGATTCGCGCTACATGATGGCATCTATGGGCAGTGTAGTCGGCGAAAAGATAACACGTGCATTTGAATATGCAACCGATAATGGACTGCCGGTGATTATGTTTACAGCTTCCGGCGGCGCACGTATGCAGGAAGGTATTGTTTCGCTTATGCAGATGGCGAAAACGTCCGGCGCAGTAAAACGTCACAGCGACAGCGGCGGATTGTATATCACAGTTCTTACCGACCCTACTACCGGCGGAGTTACGGCAAGTTTTGCATCTCTGGGCGATATTATCATAGCAGAGCCGAAAATTCTTATAGGATTTGCAGGCAGACGCGTTATCGAAAGTACCATGCGGCAGAGACTTCCGGAGGATTTCCAGCTTGCGGAATTTATGCAGGACAAGGGATTCATCGATATGATAGTTGAACGGCGGAGAATGAGAAGTACGCTTGCTCATCTCCTGTCACTGCACGGATTCGGGGAAAAGGAGGTCTGAACTTTGGAAAATAATAAAACTGCATGGGAACGTCTTTCGCTTGTCCATACAAAGGGCAGACCGACTATACGTGATTATATACCGCTTATTTTTACGGATTTCTATGAACTGCACGGCGACCGGTATTTCGGTGATGACCATGCTGTTATGGGAGGAATAGCACGTCTTGACGGCAGACCGGTTACTGTTATCGCGCAGGTCAAAGGAAGAAATATAAACGAAAATAAGGACTGTAATTTCGCAATGCCTTTGCCGGAGGGCTACAGAAAAGCTCTCAGACTTGCAAAACAGGCAGAAAAATTTCATCGTCCTGTTATATGCTTTATTGATACTCCCGGAGCAAATGCCGGAATGTCAGCGGAAGAACGCGGTCAGGGAGAAGCTATTGCCCGTAATATCGCAGAATTTATGACGCTCCGCACGCCTATAATATCCGTGGTTCTCGGTGAGGGCGGAAGCGGCGGCGCGCTTGCGCTCGGTGTATGTGATGAACTTGCAATGCTTGAAAATGCTCAGTATTCTGTTGTATCGCCACGTGGATTCGCAAGTATTCTCTGGAAAGACGCTTCCCGTGAGGAAGAAGCCTGTAATATCATGCAGGTTACGGCAGATGATATGGTTCGTCTGGGCGTTGCAGAAGCTGTGATTGAAGAACCACTCGGAGGCGCACATAACGATTTATACAAAATTTCGGAAAATATAAAGGAATATTTGTCACTCAAAATCAGAGAAAAATGCCAAAAAGGTATTGACGAATTGCTGAAAGAACGGTATACTAAGTTTAGAAAGATTGGCGAGTTCATGGAGTAAGCCAATCTGTGCAAATATCTTAAATAATAAATTAAATCGGAGGAAAAAATTATGGTATTTGACAAGGTTAAAGAAATTATTATGGAACAGCTCGATGTTGAGGAAGACACTGTTACACCAGAGGCTAATATTCAGGATGACCTCGGCGCAGATTCACTTGACATTGTTGACCTTATTCAGACAATCGAGGACGAGTATGATATTACTATTCCGGACGAAGCTGTTGAGGAAATCAAGGCTGTAGGCGATATCGTTTCATATATCGAGAAAAACACAGACGCTGAATAATCATGAGTTCCTGAATTTTATCCGGCTCTCAGCCTGTATCTGCGGATATTCCGTAGGTACGGGCTTTTTATTGTTTTATTTTGTTAGTGACGACTAATTATGTGTCCTTGCAATTTCCGTCGTTTTGTGATATAATAAATCTGTAGTGCTGTATTTCAGGAGGATTGCGTTCATGATTAAAAAAATTACTGTCATTACCGGTCATTACGGTACCGGAAAAACTAATTTTTCAGTGAATCTTGCACTGAATGCTGCCCGGAACGGCGAAAAAATCACTGTTGTTGACCTCGACCTCGTGAATCCGTATTTCCGTACAGCTGATTTCAGGGAACTGTTTGCCGAAAATTCGATTGAACTTGTTGCTCCTGATTTTGCAAACAGTAATCTTGATGTGCCTTCTGTACAGTTCGACCTCGGATACCTTGCCGGTCAGGACAGGAAGCTTATAATTGATGTGGGCGGTGATGATGCCGGAGCGTTTGCTCTCGGACGGTTCTCAGATGTCCTCAACAGCTATGGAACTGAACTCGATATGCTGTATATCATAAATCAGCGGCGTAATCTCACGGAAAATTCCGGTGATGCCGCAGCTCTTATGTATGAGATTGAAACAGCGTCACGTATGAAGCATACAGCAATTGTGAACAATACTAATCTTGGCTGTGAGACAACGGCTGATATTATTATGCAGTCAGTCGGTTTTGCAAAAGAAGTCTCAGATAAGACAGGTCTGCCGGTTGCCTGTACAACCTGCCGGGAGGAACTTTGCGAACTTCTTGATATTCCAGATGTTTTCCCCGTTAAGGTTTATGTAAAACCTTTATGGGAATTATAATTTAACTTAGAAAGTGTGGTGTTGAATTTGTCTAAAATGACTGTTATTACTGAAAGATGTAAGGGCTGTGGACTCTGTGCCGATGCCTGTCCTAAGAAAATTGTCGCTCTCCAGAAAGAAAAGCGTAACAAAAAAGGATATTTCTATGCTGTTTGTACAAGTCAGGAATCATGCATAAGCTGCGCAATGTGCGCCACTATGTGTCCCGACTGCGCTATTATAATTGAAAAATAATTCAAAAATATCGAAAGGAGCTGTAAAGCTTTGGAAAGAAATCTTATGAAAGGCAATGAAGCTATTGCCGAAGCCGCTATCCGTGCCGGCTGCAAATGCTTCTTCGGATACCCTATCACTCCACAGACAGAGCTTGCCGCATATATGGCAAAGCGTATGCACAAGGCAGGAGGCGTATTTCTTCAGGCTGAATCCGAAATCGCCGCAATAAATATGGTTCTCGGTGCTGCATCTACTGGTGTACGCGCAATGACATCATCATCTTCTCCGGGACTTTCCCTGAAAAGTGAAGGAATCTCATACATAGCCGGTTCTGATGTCCCTGCTGTTATCATCAACGTACAGCGCGGAGGTCCGGGACTTGGCGGAATCCAGCCGTCTCAGGCTGATTACTGGCAGGCTACAAAAGCTCTCGGACACGGCGATTTTCATCTTCTTGTATTTGCACCTGCTTCCGTTCAGGAAATGGTTGACATGGTTGTGAAAGCATTCGATAAGGC
>CAMWRC010000019.1 GCA_947176565.1 uncultured Ruminococcus sp. | reverse complement strand
AAATTCCTGCGGACAAGTCTCATGGCGATTTTGCCGCAAATACCGCCATGGTGTACGCTCGCGCATTCAGAATGCCACCATGGAAAATCGCTGAACTCATATGTGAAAAAATCGACCTAAGCGGTTCTGTATTCGACCGTGCCGAAACAGCAGGTCCTGGATTCATAAATTTCTTCCTTAATAAGAAATGGTTTGCCGGAGTAGTGGAATCAGTTCTCGAAAACGGCGAAAATTACGGACGGATTGACTATGGAAAAGGAAAAAGAGTTCTCCTTGAGTTTGTCTCCGCAAATCCTACCGGTCCGATGCATATCGGAAATGCTCGCGGCGGTGCTATCGGCGACTGTCTTGCAAGCGTTATGGAATGGGCAGGCTATCACGCAGAACGGGAATTTTACGTCAACGACGCAGGTAATCAAATAGAAAAATTCGGGAAATCACTCGATTTGCGATTCATGCAGCTATGTTCGGAAAAAGGAAAAGCTGCTGCTGCTCAGAATCCCGACAATGAAATGCTTTTCCAGTATATATATTCCCTGAGCGGTGAAGGTATGGATTTTGAAATGCCGGAAGATGTATATCTCGGCATGGATATTATCGAACACGCCAAAAATTATCTCGACATCAACGGCGATTCCATTGCATCTGCTCCGGAATCTGAACGCAGAAAGGCTCTTGTCGATTACGCGCTTCCCATTAATATAGCAGGTCTTGAACGCGACCTCAAAAAATACAGAATCGTGTATGATAACTGGTTCAGGGAAAGCACAATCCACAAGAAAAATGAAACAAAAGCCGTTGTTGACAAGCTTATCGAAAAAGGAAAGGCGTATGAACTCGACGGTGCTGTCTGGTTCAAAGCTACAGATTACGGACTTGACAAGGATTTCGTTCTCAGGCGTTCAAACGGTCTGTATACGTATATCGTACCTGATATCGCATATCACTATAATAAGCTCGTAACACGTAATTTTGACAAGGCTATAAATATTCTCGGTGCAGACCATCACGGATATGTTCCGCGTCTCAAAGCCGCTCTTACCGCTCTTGATGTCAATGTCTCAAAGCTTGACGCTGTTCTTATGCAGATGGTGCGTCTTGTACGCGGCGGCGAAACCGTGAAGCTTTCCAAAAGAAGCGGAAAAGCAATCACACTTGTGACACTTCTTGATGATATTCCAATAGATGCAGCCCGTTTCTATTTCAATCTCCGCGAAGCAAATTCGCAGTTTGAATTTGACCTTGACCTCGCAGTAGAACAGTCGTCACAGAATCCTGTATTCTATGTTCAGTATGCTCACGCAAGAATTTGCAGTCTCATCGCAAATCTTGCATCAGAGGGAATAGAAATTCCGGAATCCGCAGATTTCACACTCCTTGATAATCCGCGTGAAATTGAACTTATCCGCCATATTGCCTCTCTTCCGAGAGAAATCGAACTTGCCGCTAAACAATACGACCCGTCACGGCTTACTAAATACGCCATTGACCTTGCAACGCTGTTCCACCGTTTCTACGACGCGTGCAGCGTAAAGAATGCCGGAAATGAAAATCTTATGAACGCCCGTATTCTCCTTTCAGTAGCTGTACGTCAGGTTCTCCGCAATGTACTCGGCATACTTAAAATAACTCAGCCTGAAAAGATGTAACTTTTTAGTAACTTTTCTGTTACTGATTAAAAACCTATTTGTATAATACCTACAAATCAGCCGGAAAATTCTTGTACAACATTTCGGCTTTTATAGAACTTTAACGGAGCTTTCACAATTCTATCACAATATCATGTTACAATTTGTAATAAATCTGAAATCTCTGAATGCTCCAGCAGTATATTAATTTATTTTTAAGAAGGGATTTTTGCTATGTCAAACAGATTATTTCAGGGCTTAGTCCACCAGATGAGAGATACCATAGATACTACTATGGGCGTCGTTGATGAAACCGCTACAATCGTAGCCTGCAGCGACCTTTCCAAAGTCGGTACAACCAATGAGTTTGTCTCTCTCGACCTCAGCGATTCTCATGATATATTTATCCGCGATGGCTATACGTATAAGCCTTTCGGCTCAAGAGTAAAGCCGGATTATGCTGTATTCGTTGAGGGCGTCGATGATGCTGCCGCTAAATATGCCAGCATTCTTGCTATTACCCTTTCAAATATCAAGCAGTATTACGACGAAAAATATGACCGCAACAACTTCATCAAGAACGTTATCCTTGACAACGTTCTCCCCGGCGATATTGTAATCAAGGCGCGCGAACTCCACTTTAATGCTGAAATAAGCCGCGCTGTATTCCTTATCCGCATCGTATCCGCAAACGATATTTCTGCATATGATGTCATTCAGAACCTTTTCCCTGACAAAAATAAGGACTTCGTATTCAATATTGCAGAATCTGATATAGTTCTCGTCAAGGAACTTAAATCAACTGTTGATTCCAGAGACCTTGAAAAACTCGCGCGCTCTATCGCTGATACTCTTTCAAGCGAATTTTATACGCGCGTGAATGTCGGCATCGGTACTGCTGTTGTCGGCGTAAAAGACCTTGCCCGTTCTTTCAAGGAAGCTCAGATGGCTCTCGAAGTAGGCAAGGTATTCGACACTGATAAGGTTATTATAAGCTATGATAATCTCGGCATTGCGCGCCTTATCTATCACCTCCCCACAACGCTCTGTGACACGTTCCTCCATGAAGTATTCAAAGTCGGCAGTATTGATTCGCTCGACCATGAAACGCTTTTCACTATTCAGAAATTCTTTGAAAATAACCTGAACGTTTCAGAAACTTCACGTAAGCTTTTCGTTCACAGAAATACACTCGTATACAGACTTGAAAAAATCAAGAAGCTGACAGGTCTTGACCTCCGTGAGTTCGACCATGCAATAATATTCAAAATCGCACTCATGGTAAAGAAATATCTGTCTGCCAATCCTGTAAAGTTCTGATAATCTGTTCTGTTGGAGTTTCCTGATTTGAATTTCAACAGACAGACTTCCAAAAAAGAAAGGACAGGTGACTACATGGTTGAGCTTCAAAACGTTTCCGTGACATATGCAGGCGGCGTTGACGCTCTCAATAATGTCAGCCTTAAAATAAACGACGGCGATTTCGCTTTCGTCGTCGGTTCGTCCGGTGCAGGAAAAAGTACCATGATAAAGCTCCTGCTGAAAGAAATAGACGCTACCAGCGGCGTTGTAACAGTAAACAACTATAATCTCAGCAAGCTGAAAAAACGCAGGATTCCTGAATTTCGCCGTACTCTCGGATTTGTTTTTCAGGATTTCCGGCTTATCCCGTCCATGACCGTATATGAAAATATTGCTTTCGTTCTCCGCGTTCTGGACTCCCCCATCAAATACATCAGAAAACGTGTTCCGTATGTTATCTCTCTCGTAGGACTTCAGCAGAAAACAAATTCATATCCTGATGAACTTTCCGGCGGTGAAAAACAGCGTGTCGCAATTGCCCGCGCTCTTGTGAACGACCCGCAGCTTATCATAGCGGACGAGCCTACCGGAAATATAGACCCTGAACTCTCCTATGAAATAGTTGAACTTTTAAAGGGAATCAACGACCAGGGAACAACCATTCTTATGGTAACTCACGAGCATGACCTTGTACGCCATTTCGGCGGACGAATAATAAATATAACAAACGGCGAAGTCGTATATGATGAAGTTATTGCCGGTTCAGGTCTCGACATGCTTCCGGAGGAGGAACTCGCTCAGGTCATGTCAAATGCAGCGGCGGAAACTCCGCAGTACGATATGCCGCAGGGTGAATCGTCCTATTACGGCGATATGAACGTTGACGAGATTATCTCAACGATTACCGCTTCCGCTCCTGTCACCTCTGAAGAAAACGGAGGTGCAGAATGAAAATAAGCGGTATAAAATACCTCGCAAATCAGGGTATAGAAAATATATGGAAAAATAAAATGATGGCATTCGCCACATTCTGCGTACTTCTTATATCCCTGCTTCTTGTCGGCTGTGCCGCACTGTTCTATGTGAATATGAATTCAATGATTCTCGGTCTCGGAAATCAGAATGAAATCGCGGTGTATGTCTTTCCGGATACGGCGCAGGAGCGTGTAGATGAAATAAATCAGCAGCTGATTAATCTCGACAACGTAGGAACTGTAAACTATATCCCGAAGGAAGAAGCATACGCACGTATGCAGAATCAGGTTTCTCAGGGAAAGGAAATATTTGAATATATTGACGACTATCAGTTCATGCCGGACGGATTCAGCGTTACTGTCGTTGATAATGACCAGATACGCGCTACAGTTGACGCAATATCGCGTATTGAAAATATACAAAGCGCAAGTTCATCTCCGCAGGTTGCGGAATTTCTGCGCGAACTCAGACGCGTTGTCACGCTGATAGCAGGAGCTGTTATTATCGCTCTTGCCGCAGTCTCAATGATAATGATTTCCAACACTACAAAAGCAAGCGTTTTCGCACGCCGTGAGGAAATCCAGATTATGAAATACGTCGGCGCGACAAATACATTTATCAGAACCCCCTTTTTCATCGAGGGTCTTGTTACCGGATTTTTTTCCGGCGCAGGAGCATTTTTCATAACGTGGACTGTTTACAGCTCTGTATATGATATTCTAATGAGACAGGGTATGCTCATAAACGCATTCGGCGCAGGAAGTATAATTCCGTTCGCTGATATACGGATAACCGTCGCTCTTGCATATCTTCTCATCGGAGCACTTGTTGGTTCGTTCGGAAGCGTCGTAAGTACGCGCCGTCATCTTGATGTGTAGATATTATCGTTCAAACTGAAAGGAGATTTGGTCTGATGTACCATTTGAAAAGGACAAAAAAATTTCTTGCATTTTTAACCTGTACCGCAATTTCACTCGGCATAGCTGCTGCTTTTCCCGAAGCAACTGATAATTCTCAGGAAGTCAAAGCTAAAACCGTCGCTGAAATCGAAGAACAGCGAAAGGCAAACGCCGAAAAAATCGCCCAGCTGGAAACCCAGATAAACAGTCTTGAGGGCAGTAAAACAGACGAAAAACGTCAGCAGAATTATCTCAACGAACAGATTGGCATAATCCAGAATAATATAGACCTTCTGAATGCTGAACTGATTTCTATCGGCAATGATATTTCTGCCACAGAAACAAATATCGCCGGTCTTGATGCTGATATAATCGCACAGCAGGCAGCTATTGATGAAAATATCGAGATTTTCAAACAGCACCTCTGCGCTATGTATGTGAACGGCAACGATACATCAGCTTCAATCGTTCTCGGTTCATCAAGCTTCTATGATATGATGTCAAGAGTCCAGATGATAAACCGTATCGCTGACTATGAGGATAATCTCATAGACAGCATACTGACAGAAATTCAGAATCTTAAACAGTCAAAATCAGACCTCGAAACTGAAAAACTTAACCTTACAATGAAACTCGAAGAACAGCAGAAACGTAAGGAAGAAAAAGATATTGAAATCGGTCAGCTTAATGTCAAAATGCAGGAAACTGAATATGAAATCCAGCGTATTGCAACAGAACAGTCCGACCTTGCACGCGATAAGGAAGAAATAAAGGCAGAACAGGACGCACTTGACGCTGAACTCAAGGAAATCGAAGCTGAAATAGAACGTCAGAAAGCTGCCGCTCAGAAAGCATGGGAAGAACAACAGCGCAAACTCTGGGAACAGAAACAGGCAGAACTGAAAAAACAAAAAGAAGAAGAAAGACTTAAGAAAGAACAGGAAGAAAAAGAAAAGCAAAAACAGGCTGAAATCAAAAAACAGCAGGAAGAAGAAAAACGTAAAAAAGAACAGGAAGAAAAAGAAAAACAAAAACAACAGGAAGAAGAAAAACGCAAACAGGAACAGAATAATAATACAAATAATAACTCCGATACAAATCCTACACCGACCGAACCCAAAACTGAACCTCCGACTCCTGCTCCCACTCAAGCTCCTACTGAACCACCCACGGAAGCTCCTACTGAACCTGAAACATTCGTCGTACCTACTGTTTCAGAAAGCGGATTTGCATGGCCTTGTCCCGGATTCAGTTATATAACAAGCTATTACGGCTACCGCTGGGGAAAAAATCACAACGGTATTGATGTCGGAGACGGCGGTATCATGAACGGTGCGGCTGTCGCTTCACAATCCGGAACTGTTATTACTGTCGTAAACGGCTGTACACATAATTACGGAAAAAATTACAGCTGCGGCTGCGGCGGTGGTTTCGGCAACTATGTTGTAATTTCCCATGACGGTACGTATTCCACACTTTATGCACATCTCAGCTATGCATCTGTATCTGTAGGTCAGTATGTAAATCAGAACGATGTCATAGGTGCTATCGGTTCTACCGGTCATTCCACCGGCGCACATCTTCACTTTGAAGTCCGTGTAAACGGTTCGGCGCAGAATCCTATGAACTATGTAAGTCCATAATAATACATATATTCAAGGCAGTCTGATTATCAGATGTCATCTACTGTGACATTACTGATTTTCTCCTGCCTTGTTCCATTTCATAATCTGTCTGCACAGATTATAATTATTTACGAAAGTGAGAATGTGTATGAATAAAAAAATCAGCCTCGGACTTGCACTCAGTCTTATTGCAGTATCAATCGCTGTCACGTTTATCCTGACTTCATTTTTTTCGCTCCAGAGCTTCAATGAAAAAGTCGCAGACGTAAACGAAAAAGCAAAAAAATATTCCGATTTGCAGGAAATTGATACTATCGTCCGGAATGATTATTTCGGAGAGATAAACGAACAGTACCTTGAAGATGAAATGCTGAAAGGATATGTTTCTGGACTTGACGATAAATATTCGCGCTATCTTACCGCCGAAGAATATCTGAGCGAAAAAAATGAAAATTCCGGTACTCTTGTAGGTCTCGGAATCGTTGTCGAAGAGGACGAAAGCGGTTATATCCGTATTGCAGACATCTATAACAGTTCACCAGCTTCAGATTCCGGACTTATGGAAGATGACCTCATAATCACAGTTGACGGCATAAATACTAAAAAAATCGGAACTGATGAGGCTCTGAATCTCATAAAGGGTACAGAGGGTTCAGACGTTTCTATGACAATCCGCCGGAATGGTGTTGATACGGAATATAAGTTCACACGGCGCGCTGTCACTCTTGATACTGTAGAATCTGAAATGCTCGGAAATTATATCGGATATATAAAAATAAGCGGATTCAAGGAAAATACTCCCGACCAGTTTATTGACGCTCTTGAAAGACTTACGGCAAACGGAGCAAAATCCTTGATTTTTGATTTGAGAGACAACGGAGGAGGACTTGTTTCGGCTCTCGAAAAATGCCTCGACCCACTTCTGCCGGAAGGAACAGTTGCAACCGCCGAATATAAAGACGGTTCTGTAAAGGCACTCGTCCAGTCAGATGCCTCTGAACTTGATATTCCTATGTCGGGGATCGGACATGAAAATAATGCAAGCGCAGCTGAACTTTTTTCAGCTTCACTTCGAGATTTCGGCAAAGCATCGCTTGTAGGAAGCCAGACATACGGCAAGGGCGTTATGCAGGATATTCGTGAATTCAGCAACGGAACTGCTCTTATTCTGACTGTCGCTGAATATAAAACAGCCTTTTCCCCATGTTATAACGGAATCGGTCTTACTCCCGACTATCCTGTTGAAAATGAAGAGGACGGAATTGATGCACAATATAATAAAGCTGTAGAAATCCTGCTTGCTTTTTAATATATCAGAAATTTAGTAAAAAAAATAAAATATATGCAGAACTATTTTCAAGTTCGGAAAAATATGCTATAATGTTAATGTGTATCTGTATCAGATGTTTTATGCGGATACTGATACTGATTTTTAATCAGTATGAATATATCTTTTTGGAGGTATTTTTATGAAAGAAAAAGAACTTTACAGCCTTTGGTGCAGAAACGCTGTCGCTGACCCCGATTTAATCGCGGAACTTGACAGCATAAAAGATGATGATGATGCTATAAAGGATAGATTCTACAGAGATTTGGAATTTGGAACAGGCGGTCTGCGCGGTGTTATCGGCGCAGGTACGAACCGAATGAACATCTATACAGTAAAACGTGCAACACAGGGATTCGCTGACTATCTCAATCAGGAATATACAAATCCTGCCGTTGCTGTTTCTTATGACAGCAGAATCAAAAGCGATGTTTTCTCAAAAGCTGCCGCCGAAGTTCTTGCTGCAAATGGGATCAAAGTATATATATATACAGAGCTTATGCCGACTCCATGCCTTTCATTTGCTGTCCGTCAACTTAAATGTCAGGGCGGAATAATGGTTACTGCAAGCCATAATCCTGCAAAATACAATGGATATAAAGTCTACGGGGACGACGGCTGTCAGATTACTCTCCGCGGTGCTGAAATAATTCTTGAAAAAATAAATTCCCTTGATGTGTTCAGCGGAGTCAAATCATCTGATTTCAATACAGAACTCGAAAAGGGAAATATCTCGTACATAGGTGATGACGTCATCGAAGCTTTCTATGAAAACGTCCTTGCTGAGGGAATCAATCCCGAACTCTGCGCTTCGAGCGGTCTTAAAGTGGTATATACTCCCCTCAACGGCACAGGAAACAAGCCGGTACGGGAAATTCTGAAACGTATCGGTATCTCTGATGTAACTGTCGTAAAAGAACAGGAAAATCCAGACGGCAATTTCACAACCTGTCCGTATCCGAATCCGGAAATCCGCGAAGCTCTTGAAGTCGGTCTCAGATACTGCAATGAAGTTAAACCTGACCTTCTCCTTGCTACAGACCCAGACTGCGACCGCGTGGGTATTGCTGTTCCTGACGGTGACGGCTACGCGCTTTTCAGCGGAAATGAAGTCGGCGCAATGCTTCTTGAATATATCGCAAGCCAACGTATCGAAAAAGGAACAATGCCCGAAAATCCGATTGCTGTAAAGACTATAGTTACTACCGATATTGTAAATTCCATAGGAAAAGAATACGGCGTTGAAATAATAGATGTTCTTACAGGATTCAAGTTTATCGGCGAACAGATTCTGTTCCTCGAAAAGAACGGAGAAGAAAACCGCTATATCTTCGGATTTGAAGAAAGCTACGGCTATCTTTCCGGCGGATATGTCCGCGATAAGGACGCTGTAAACGCTTCTATGCTTATATGTGAAATGGCTGCCTATTACCGCACAAAAGGTATCTCGCTTATCGAGGCACGGGAAAATATGTATAAAAAATACGGTATGTTCTATCAGACTCTCTACAGCTTCACTTTCGAGGGCGAAAGCGGAATGAAGAAAATGGACAGCATTATGACTGAACTCCGCGAAAATCCCCCTGCTGAAATCGCCGGAATCCCTGTTGTAAAATTCGATGACTATAAAGCCAGCACTTCAAAGAATCTCACAAACGGCGAAGTCACAGAAATCACACTCCCGAAATCAAATGTGCTTGCGTTCTTCCTTGATGGCGGTTCAAAGGTTATTGTACGTCCTTCTGGTACAGAACCCAAAATCAAAATATATATCACGGCAAAACAGCCCAAAAAAGCAGAGGCTGAAATCCTTGAAAAGAAACTTCATGACGATTTCTCAAAGCATTTCTGTTAAATAATAAAAATATTTCAGAACCCCTTGACATTTCCGGAAAAGCATGGTATAATACATAAATGTAATGTATACGTCACTACTGTCTAAGGTAACTGATGGGCTGCACGATTTACAAATATTTCTTGGAGGTGAAAATCGTGAAAGAGGGAATCCATCCTAATTTTGTAAAGACTACTATTACCTGCCACTGCGGTAACGTAATCGAAACTATGTCTACAAAAGAAAACATCAAGGTTGAAATCTGCTCAAAGTGCCATCCGTTCTACACCGGAAAACAGAAGCTTGTTGATACAGGCGGACGTGTTGACAGATTCAAGAGACGTTTCAATATGGATAAGTAATTTTATAAGCCGCTCACACCGAGCGGCTTATTTGTTCTGTATCTGAGGTTATTCAAATGAATTATTTAACTGTACATAAACCCGCTTCCGATTCGTTTACAGAAAAAAAATCAGAGTTTATCGGCTATATAGCCCCAGTAAAAACAAATGACGATGCCGTCGGATTTATAAATAAAATCAAAGCCATGCACCGCAAAGCACGTCATAATGTATATGCATATGTGCTTCAGGAAGATAATATTTCCCGATATTCTGACGACGGCGAACCGCAGGGAACTGCCGGTATTCCGGTTCTCGAAGTTATACAGAAACGCGGTCTGACTGATGTCTGTATCGTGGTTACACGATATTTCGGCGGAATACTCCTCGGCGGAGGCGGTCTTCTGCGCGCCTACTCCCGCGCCGCTTCAATCGCCTGCGATGCCGCTGAAATCATGGATATGCGTCTGTGCCGGAAAATCCAAATCAGCACCGATTACGGTATGTACGGCAAAATCAGCTATATACTACCCGATTTTGATACGATTACTGTTAATTCAGATTTTTCTGATACTGTAACCCTCGAAGTTCTTGTCATGTCTGATAAACTGAATGCTCTGCAAAAAGAACTTACAGAAATTACAAACGGTTCAGCTGAAATCGCCGTTCTTGATGAGCAGTATGCAGATTTTTCCGGCATAGAATCAAATTAAACGGCGGAGGTAAAACAAAATGGCTCAGAATGATGAATTTCTTACAGCACTGAAAGCTGTAAATCCCATTGAATCTGTTATAGATTCATATGTACAGCTCAAGAAACAAGGACGTGTATTCGTGTGTAACTGCCCTTTCCACTCCGAAAATACACCGTCATTCACCGTTTTCCCCGATACTCAAAGCTTTTACTGCTTCGGCTGTCAGACTGGCGGCGATGTATTCAATTTCATCATGAAAGCGGAAAATCTCGAATTTATGGAAGCTGTCCGCCTCCTTGCCGACCGCAGCGGAATGGAAATCCCTGAGAAAAATAATCATAATTCCGAAAAAGCAAAGCTCCGCACAAGAATATATGAAATGAACCGTCTGACTGCAAATTTTTTCTACCTGAATCTCATAAAAGGACGTAAC
>CAMWRC010000018.1 GCA_947176565.1 uncultured Ruminococcus sp. | reverse complement strand
CAGTAGGAGAACTCGGATTCTCTGAAATGACCGAAATACAACAGCAAAGCATTCCGCTTATAATGCAGGGAGTCGATGTTGTCGGACGTTCAAACACCGGAACGGGAAAAACCGCAGCTTTTGGGATTCCGGCGGTGGAATCCATAACAGATAATGACCGGAAATCTCCGGCTGTTATCATTCTCTGTCCGACAAGAGAACTCGCAGTTCAGGCGTGCGAGGAATTACGTAAATTCGCCAAATATAAGAAATCTGTAAAGACCTGTGCTGTCTATGGCGGTGCAAGCATGGAGAAACAGATTTCAGAACTCAAACGCGGTGCGAATATTATAATCGGTACTCCGGGACGAGTTCTTGACCATATCCGCCGGCGTACTCTTAAACTTGAAAATATACGAATGGTTATACTCGACGAAGCCGATGAAATGCTGAATATGGGATTCCGTGAGGATATTGAATCAATTCTCTCGAATGTTCCGGAAGAAAGACAGACTATTCTTTTTTCAGCAACAATGCCGCCGGATATTCTTGCTATAACCGAAAAGTATCAGCATGAACCCGTTCAGGTGAAAATCAAATCCGCTCAGAAAACAGTTGAACTTATTGACCAGTTCTTTTTCTTTGTGCCTATGGGCAGGAAAACAGATGCGCTGAAACTTCTGCTTTCCGCGTATTCTCCGGAATCGGCTATGGTTTTCTGCAATACCAAGAAAATGGTTGATGAACTCACGGAGGAATTGCAGAAATCCGGCATACACGCTTCCGGACTTCACGGAGATATGAAACAGGCACAGCGTACTCAGGTTATGAACAGCTTCAAATTACATAATACAGCCGTCCTGATTGCGACCGATGTCGCTGCGCGCGGAATTGATGTCAGCGGAATTGATGTTGTTTTCAATTATGATTTACCGCAGGATAATGAATATTATATTCACCGTATCGGACGTACCGGACGCGCCGGATTAAAGGGAACGGCATATACTCTGATTACAAGCCGTCGTCAGCAGTATGATTTGAAAGATATTGCCCGCTATACAAAAGCTGAGATAACAGAACTTCCGCTTCCGGACAGAAATGATGTTATCAAAGCAAAGAAGAACGCTGTAATTCAGAAAATCTCTGAAATGACCGCCGGTCATGATGCTTATGATATAATTGATACTCTTGCCGCTGAGGGAATCGACAGCCGTGAAATCGCTGCAAGGCTTATAAGTTCTGGATTACAGAAAGAAATAGATTCACTTCCGGAATTTGAAATGCCGAAGCCTCTGAAAAAGGGTAAGCGTTCCGGAGCAAAGACAGTCAAAATTGATTTGAATATCGGTCGGAGCAGGCGTATAGCTCCGAATTTCATACTCGGTGCGCTCGTCGATGCAACTGGTATGTCAGGGCAGGATTTCGGAAAAATTGATATTTACGAAAGCCATACAACCGTGGAAGTTCCGGAATCTGAATATGATTATATTATCGACAGCACCAATCCCATGAAGATAAACGGTCACAAAGTTGAGGTAAAGCTCTATAAAGGCAGTCCGTCGAAAGAAAAGACTCCGGAAAGAAATTTCATGGCAAGAGGAAAAGGCAAATCCGGACGGCATAATACCGCGGTCAGACCGTCGGGATTTTCACACAAGAGAAATCCAAAGCAAAGACGCGGATAGAAAACATATTCTGATACATCATTGTCGGGAGGTGTTTTTGTGGATATGAAAAAGCCTGAGAAGAAGATGTGGACAAGAATAGTTGTTCTCATTATGGCAGGACTTATGATGCTTAGTGTTATTCTGCTTCCTTTTTTAAGATAGTATTTTTAAAATAATAATATATCTGCTCCGTAAGAGCGTATTGTATTGTTATACAGTACACGCTCTGACACGGAGCGATTTTTTATTTATGAGGTTTCATATTCCGACAAATTCCGCAGGACATCTGTTGTATAATTATATCAGGAAATCTCCGGAGGTGATGTTATGCAGACTATTTATATTGATGTTCTGATTATTCTGAATATCTATGTCAACTGTTTTCTGCTGCGTATTACTGCACGAATAACATCTTCACCGCTGAAAGCTTTACGCTGCATTGCGGCTTCCATATACGGCAGTTTGTTTTCTCTTATGATACTTGCTCCGGAACTTCCGTTTATACTTAATATTGCGATAAAACTTGCCGCCGCTGTTACTGTTGTTATTGCCGCATTCGGAATCCACAGCAAAATGCGTCTGCTTAAAAATACGCTGTCTTTCTTTGCTGCAAATTTCATACTTGCCGGTGCGGTTTATGCCGCATATTTCTGGCTGAAACCGTCTTTCATGCATTTCTCGAACTCGTATTTTTATATAGATTTCTCACTTCTGCTGCTGATTATATGCACTGCTGTGATGTATCTGATAATTTCAGTTTTCCGGCATTTCAGCGATAAATCGCCACCTGACTGCTATCGGATAATAATAAGATTCAGAGAAAAAATATTCACACTCAATGCGCTTGCAGATACAGGAAATTCCCTGACTGATTTTTTTTCCGGCAGACCTGTTGTAATATGCGGACGGAATGAACTTGAATTTCCGGAAGATTTTTCTGATACCGGACTTCCGGCGGGATTCCGGCTTATTCCATGTTCCACGGTATCGGAGAATGGAGTTATTCCGGTTTTCCGTCCTGATGAACTGCTTATTATCAACACATTGACAAACGAAAGAAAATCCGTTGATGTTATGGTCGGGCTTGGAAAAAATGACGGAAAGGCGATATTCAATCCTAAATTATTAAATTATTAAGGAGACAATTATGAACATCTTAAACAGAATCATCAACAGACTTAAAAATCTTTTCGGCGGAGATGTTTTCTACGTCAACGGCTCAGATACACTTCCGCCTCCGCTTACCCATCAGGAGGAGGAAGCCGTTTTCAGCGGACTGCTCGACAATGACCCTGAATCCCGCAAAAAACTTATTGTACATAATCTGCGCCTTGTAGTGTACATCGCAAAGAAATTTGAATCTACGGGAATCGGTATCGAGGATTTGGTATCAATCGGCACTATCGGACTTATAAAGGCGGTCAATACTTTCTGTCCGGCAAAGAATATAAAATTCGCAACATATGCCTCGCGGTGTATCGAAAATGAAATACTCATGTTTCTGCGGAAATCATCGCAGTACCGCAGCGACCTTTCAATTGACGAACCGCTGAATATCGACTATGACGGCAATGAACTGCTGCTTTCGGACGTTATCGGAACTGATGATGATGTAGTAAGCAAGGGAATCGAAACAGAAGCTGAACGTGAACTTATCCGTACTGCTGTATCTGAACTCTGCGACCGTGAACGTGAAATCATGGAACTCCGGTTCGGTCTGATTGACGGAAAAGAAAAAACACAGAAAGAAGTCGCCGACCTCATCGGCATATCGCAGTCATATATATCGCGGCTTGAAAAGAAAATCATCAAGAAACTGCGTGTGAAACTTGAAGCACTGTGCTGAATCCTATATGAAGAAAAGGCAGGGAGATTATCCCTGCCATGATTTTTATTTTTTAAATTATTTTTTTTGAATAAGCTATTGAAAATTATGAGAATTTGTGGTATAATGTAATGTGTAAAAATATATCATCTTTTTTCAGGAGACAGTTATGAAAAAATGGTCCGTCAAGGATATTGATAAACACGTTGTTTCCAGTCTTTCGCTGAACTGCGGAATTTCACCTTTTACCGCCTCTGTACTTGCTTCACAGGGTTATTCCCTGCCTGAATCAGTAATGGAACGGCTTGAAATCCACGAACTCTCAGACCCGTTTCTGATAAGGGATATGCAGAAAGCCGCCGATATTATAAATCAGGCTATTGATGAAGGTACAAGAATCTGCGTATACGGCGATTATGACTGTGACGGTATTACTGCAACTGCAATACTATATACATATCTGTGTGAATGCGGCGCAGATGTGATGTACTATATTCCGGAACGGATTGAGGGATATGGTCTGAATAATGCCGCGGTTGATAAAATTCATGAACGCGGTGTTCAGCTTATCATTACCGTTGATAACGGAATAACTGCCGTTGAAACGGCTGAGTATATTTATTCTCTCGGAATGAAGCTTATTATTACAGACCATCACCAGCAGGGAGATGTGATTCCGAAAGCAGAAGCTGTAGTTGACCCTCATCGTCATGATGATGCTTCAACGTTCAAGTATCTGTGCGGCGCAGGGATTGCCCTTAAGCTCGTCGCTGCTCTCGACGGCGGCGATTATACAATGGCTCTTGAACAGTTCGGCGACCTTGCCGCTGTTGCAACTGTTGCCGATATTGTAAGCCTTACCGGAGAAAACAGATACATAGTAAACTATGGTCTCAGACTTATAAATAATACTGACCGTCCTGCAATCATCGCTCTGATTCAGGTCAGCGGTCTTGAAAATAAAAAAATTGATTCCCAGTCCATATCTTTCGGAATCGCTCCGCGTATAAATGCCGCCGGACGTTATGGCTCTCCGCTTACAGCTTTAAAACTTCTGCTCTGCGAAAGCTATGAAGATGCTCTTGATGCCGCTGAAGAACTCGACCGGCTTAATACGCTCCGTAAATCAGCTGAAAACAGTATTATTTCCGATATAAAATCCATGATTGACGACGACCCGTCAATAATCCGCGACCGTGTTATATGTCTGTTCGGCAAGGGCTGGCATCACGGCGTTATCGGAATTACTGCATCGCGTATTATGGAACGTTTCGGTAAACCGTGTTTCATAGCTTCGGAGGATAACGGTGAAATCCGAGGTTCTGCCCGTTCTTTCGGAAATTTTTCGGTATTCGATTCCCTTACGGCAGCTTCCGGAGTTCTTGAAAAATTCGGTGGTCACCCATCAGCAGGAGGATTTACTATAAAGTCTGGCAAGACTCAGGAATTTCGACAGCTGATAAATGATTACGCCCGCGAAAACCATGAAGTTATGCCATGCCCTGAAATTACCGCAGATATGAAATTGTCTCCGCGCGATATAACCGTGGAAAACATAGAGGGATTACAGATTCTTGAACCTTTTGGCTGCGGAAACGAACAGCCGGTTTTCTGTATCGAAAATGCTGAAATAACGGATATTGCCGCACTTTCCGGCGGTACTCATTCAAAACTACGGATAAAGCTTGACGGCAGTTTCTTTGAAGCACTGGTATTCCGCCGTTCACCGGAGGAACTTCCGGTAAAGTCAGGAGATATATGCAGTCTTATGGTTTCACTTGGTATAAACGTTTACAGAAACAGGACTTCCGTCAGCATCATTGTTTCAGATATACACCGCAGCGGTTTTGAACAGGATAAATATTTCGCCGCTCTCAATTCGTTTGAGGCATACAGCCGGGGCGAAAAGCTTCCTGCGGCTTACTATAGAGCAATGCTTCCTGACCGTGATTCCGCCGCTGAAATATATAAGCTTATTCCGGCACGCGGAATAAATACTGATGTGCTTTATTTCCGGCTGAATAATCCCAAAATCAATTTCTGTCGGTTCTGTGTTGCTCTCGAAGCAATGGTTCAGCTTGGTCTGATTGAGATTTCCTATACAGATTCCATTGTCAGACGTCTGAAAGCAACGCACAGAACAGACTTCAATTCTGCACCTGTTCTTGCGGATATAAAATCGATGTCTGTATCCTGACCGGATTCTGTTCCCGATTAAGATACTGATATAAAGAGGTAAAATAAAATAGCGTTACGGCTTGTGAAAGGATTGATTATTATGGATAAAGAAAAAAACGTAAATTTTGGAGTTCCGATTCCGGCATATACTGATGACGAATTTAATCAGCTGTATATCAGCAAAATTCCTGATTTTGACGATAATTTCACTATTGAAATGATTATCCAGAAAATCCTTAAAGACGATAAACAGTATGACCTTAGCAAGATAATATCAGCGTATGAGTTCGCCGCTAAAGCTCATGAGGGTCAGAAACGTTCATCGGGTCAGGATTACATAATCCACCCGCTTGCCGTTGCATATACGCTTCTTGAGCTTGGCATGGATACAGATACAATCTGTGCCGCTCTCCTGCATGATGTTGTTGAAGATACTCCTGCTACCCTCGAAGACCTGAAGAAACGTTTCGGTCAGGACGTAGCAATGCTCGTGGACGGAGTTACAAAACTCGGCAAGCTTCCGGCATATACAAAAGAACAGCAGCAGGCTCAGAATATCCGGAAGATACTTCTTGCAATGGCTCAGGATATACGCGTAATTATTATAAAACTCTCCGACAGACTTCACAATATCCGCACGCTGAAATACCGTCCGTCAGAAAAACAGAGAGCTACCGCAAGAGAAACAATGCATATATATGCTCCTATTGCTCATCGTCTCGGCATAAGAGCTATTCAGGAGGAACTGGAGGATTTGTCTTTCCGTTACCTCGACCCATACGGATATGCTGAAATCGAGAATCTCCTCGAAAGCAACAAGGAGGAACGTGAGGAATTTATAAGAATTATAAAAAAACGTATCGAAGAACGTTTTCAACAGGAGGATTTCACAGAACCTCCGCACGTTTCAGGACGTGTAAAGAGCATATACGGCATATACAAGAAAGTAATCATGATGCACAAGAATATCGAGGAAATATACGACAAGTATGCTGTCAGGGTAATAGTCAATACAGTATCGGAATGTTATAATATCCTCGGAATTGTGCATGATATGTTTACACCGCTTCCGAACCGGTTCAAGGATTATATATCAGGAAAAAAAGCAAACGGGTATCAGTCACTTCATACTACTGTTCTCGGCAAAGAGGGGATTCCGTTTGAAGTTCAGATACGTACATGGGATATGCACGAAACCGCTGAATATGGCATCGCTGCCCACTGGAAATACAAAGAGGGCATACGCGGACGCGATAAAATGGAAAACCGGCTTGCTTGGATTCGCCAGATTATCGAAACACAGCAGACTTCCGATGATGTTGAGGAAATTGTCCGCGTTATAAAAAATGACATCGGCTCGGAGGAAATAGTAGTCATGACTCCGAAAGGTATGTCAGTTATCCTGCCTGCTGGTTCGACTGTCATTGATTTTGCATACCGTATTCATACAGAAATAGGTCACAGAATGACAGGCGCAAAAGTCAACGGCAGAATAGTTCCGCTTGACCGTAAGCTTGAATCGGGCGATATATGTCAGATACTTACTTCCAATAATCCCGATAAAGGACCGAATCGCGCATGGCTCAATATTGTCCATACGAATGAAGCACGGGCAAAGATACGCTCATGGTTCAAACGCGAAAAGAGAGACGAAAATATCGCAGTAGGAAAAGCAGAAGTTGAAAAAGCATTCAAGCGTCATCAGATGGATATTCCTGAAAGTGAGCTTTCCGCGTTTCTTCAGGACGACTTTCCGAAACACAACTGCGAAACACTTGATGATTTCTATGCTTCGTTGGGCTATAAGGGAATATCTCTTGAAAAAATTCTGCCGAGGCTCAAGGAAAAATATCAGAAAATTTATACCGAATCGCCAAAAACAGAGGAAAAACCGCTTCCGGAAGTTATCAGTCCTGATGTGAAAGGAACTATCATTCTGAACAGGCTTAAAGGAATAGCATGGAAAATAGCTCAGTGCTGCAGTCCTATTCCAGGAGATGATATTGTAGGATTCATCACACGAGGCTATGGAATTTCCGTGCATTCTACAAAATGTTCGAATTACCGCGCAGCAATCAGACGCTGCGACCCGCAGGAAATGGAACGATGGCGGAGCGATATACTATGGTCGGACGACAGTACATCAGAATTTCAGACCAGCTTTGAAGTTCTTGCTACCGACCGCGTAGGTCTTGTATACGATATTACCGCTATATTTATGGAGTCACGTATACCTATTGTACATTCCTCATCACGCAAGCTGAAAAACGGCAATGCACTTTTTGAAAGTACGGTCATTATCGCCGGTGCAGACCAGCTAAAGATTCTTTTTGACAAGATAAGAAAAATCAAGGGCGTTATATCCGTCCAGCGTTCAGCTATCTGAAACAGAAAGCCTACCCAGCTTCACTGTTTTTGATATATATGACATAATAGGATAACAAATTCTATCACTTCCCCCTTTACTGCTGTTTATTCAAACCCGATGGCAGTACCGCGCAGATTTATGACGTGTGCAGATGTCATTCATGCTTTATATGGTGCTGTCTGAAATAAACTTAGGAGGAGTGTTTATGAAAAACAATTTCAGAACATTAGCAGCTGCCATTATCGGCATAGTACCTGTTGTTTCCATGAGCGGATTCAACTCATACGCTGAGGAAATTATAGACGAAATACAGGAGGAATTTCTCGAATTTACCGAAAATGATACAGGTATATCTGTGACAGGCTGCGGACGTTCAGTCCGTGATGTCGAAATTCCATCGGAAGTAGACGGCGTACCTGTTACTGATATCGGTAGTCAGGCTTTCTTTGCGTGTACGAATCTGAAATCTGTTGTTATCCCTGACACCGTTACGGTTATCGGTTCTAATGCTTTCTGTGAGTGTGCAGAACTTGCGGAAGTATTTATCCCCGAAAGCGTAGAAGTTATTGACGAATATGCATTTTATGACTGCAATAACCTGACATCTGTCGTTATTCCCGAAGGCATTAAAACTATCGAATGGAGCGCGTTTGCTCAGTGCAGCAATCTTACTTATGTTTCTCTGCCGTCTACTCTTGAGAATATCGGTTACAATGCTTTTGCTGATACTCCGTGGCTTAAAGCATTGTATAAGGAAAATTCAATGTTTATACACAACAACACGCTTTATTCCGCAAAGGAAACTGAATTTAAGCCGAATATCCCCGGCGGAGTCGAAAAAATAGCCGAAAGTGCTTTTGAGGGCAGCGAATATCTCAAACGTGTTACAATGCCTGATTCACTGACTTATATCGGCAAGTACGCATTTGCTGAATGCAATCATCTCACAAAAGTAAGTTTTTCGCCGAATATAACGTATATAGGTGAATCTGCTTTCAGCGACTGCTCATCACTGAAAAGTATCAGTCTCCCCGAAAGTCTTGCCGAAATAAGCCCTCGTACATTTGAGTACTGTTCTTCCCTTGAATCCATGGTATTCCCTGAGAATATCCAATATATCGGCAAAAAAGCATTCAGCAGCTGTGATTCTCTCCGCTCTGTGATTATTGAAAATCCCGAATGTGAGATTTACGATGCAAACAATACTTTTTCAAATGTATATACTGATGATTTTATGTTCACAGGCACTATTTACGGATATGAAAATTCCACTGCTCAGGTGTATGCCGAAAAATACGGCGTGAAATTTTCTGTTATCGGCGATTTGAACAGTGACAGTCAGTTTACTGTTGCAGACCTCGTATGTGCTGAAAAGTATCTGCTCGGTTCGGGGGAACTTCCTGACTGGAAAGCCGGAGACCGCAATAACGACGACGAATTTGACGTATATGATATGGTTCTTCTCCGCCGGCATCTTGTCGTATGAAAAGAACTGCGGCATAACTAATCCATAAGCTGAAACAGCAGTGGACAGTGTGAACGCTGTCCACTGTTGATTTGTAACCGGAAATCTATATAGTTATTTCTGATTGAGGAATTTAATATAAAATATTCAGAAAAAATAAAGGAGAAAATATACATGAATATTAAAAATTTACAGCTCGGGGAAATTCATGCAAACTGTTATATTGCAGTTACTGCTCCGGAACAGTGCGTTGCAGTTGATATAGGCGGAACTCCGCGTCTGCTTATAGAATATCTGAAAATGAACCGCCTTAAACTCACAAAAATACTTCTTACCCATGGTCATTTTGACCATATGAACGGCGTTGAGGAAGTCCGGCTTGCTACCGGCGCGGAAGTCTTCATTCATGAAAAAGATGCGGATATGCTTTCAAGTTCTTCTCTGTCGCTTCATGCTATGATGTCAATAATGCCGTTCAACAGCGTCAGCGAATATAAGATTATTCACGACGGCGATATTATCAGCGACGGAAACTGTGAATTTAAAGTGCTTCATACTCCTGGTCACTCTAAAGGAAGTGTGTGTTATATCTGCGATGATGAACGTGTTATTTTCTCCGGTGATACGCTTTTCTGCTGTTCTGTCGGAAGAACAGATTTCAGCGGAAGCAATCCTGATGATATGATAAAATCCCTTGAACGACTGTATAATCTTAATGGTGATTATAAAGTTTTGCCGGGTCATATGGAATCGACTACTCTTGACTATGAACGGCAGAACAATCCATATATGCGCCGTTTCCGGAAGCCTTAAAAATCCTGAACTATGGAGAAATTAGAAACCAATGATTAAAGCTGATGATTACAGAATGCCGGTAGTTCTGACCGGCAATTCATTTAAATACGAAATTGAAGCCGTATGCAAGCTGTTTTTTCATACGGCAAGATTCAAATTTTCTAATGACATAAATGATGCACAGGGTAATAATTATATCCTTGCAAGCGTCATTTATGACAACGGATTATTTGTTGTATCGCAAATCCGACTGAATGGTGATGAACCTGAGCACGAAATAAAATCACTTCCGTTCTCTGCTGAGAAAAATGATATTGAACATGAACTCTGTCGCCTGATTTATCATATACTCTACAAAAAAACCGGAATCAATCCGCCGTGGGGACTTATGACCGGCATACGTCCTGTTAAAAAAGTAACGGAACTCATACAGCAAGGATTTTCAGAATCTGAAATCCGTCAGAGACTCACGGAACGCTATGAGCTTTCGCCGAAAAAATTCAGTCTTGCATATGAAACGGCAGTGAATCAGCTTCCTGTTATTAATAATATTGACCGTTCGGCGGCAAGTCTGTATGTATCAATACCGTTCTGTCCTACGCGCTGTAGTTACTGTTCATTTGTATCTCACAGCATGGATTCAGCAGTAAAGCTTATACCGCAATATGTTGAAGCTCTCTGTCGTGAACTTGAAATAATCGGCGGAATCGTAAGAGATACCGGTACAAGAATTGATACGATATACTTCGGCGGCGGAACTCCTACATCTCTTTCAGCGCGGGATATACGCAGAATTATGGAATCAGTCGCGGAAAATTTTGATATTTCCGCAGTGCGTGAATACTGTTTTGAAGCCGGCAGACCTGATACTATCACAGCTGAAAAACTTCACGTTATAAAAGAAATGGGAGCTGACAGAATATCAGTAAATCCGCAGACTCTCAATGATGACGTGCTTAGTGTTATCGGAAGAAAACATTCCGGAAGCGACGCATTAAGAGCATTTGAAGCAGCAAGAAAAGCAGGTTTCAGAAATATAAATACAGACCTTATTGCAGGACTGCCGACTGAGTCTG
>CAMWRC010000017.1 GCA_947176565.1 uncultured Ruminococcus sp. | reverse complement strand
AATGGGAGACGGGCAAGGGTATGCCGGAAATTTCACTTATGTTACCGCTATGTGAAGCACTTGAAATCAATGTAAATGAATTGCTTACAGGCGAAAGAATCCCACAGGAAAATTATATCAAAAAAGCGGAGGAAAATATGATGAATTTAGTAAATGAAGCACAGGAAAGCAAAAAGAAAATTATTCTGTCAGCAATAATATTAGTACTGACAATTATGCCGGCTATTGCTCTGATTGTAGTAGCAGGTACATTTGAAATGGCTGTATGGACAAGAGTTCTGCTTATCGCAACCGCTGTTACAGTAATGGCAGGCGGTATTATTATAGCCTGTATTCTTGACAGAGAAGCCGGTGCATTTGAATGTAAGGAGTGCCATCACCGTTTTGTTCCTGAATTTGGAACATATATCATGAGCCCTCATACCCCTACCAAAAGAAAACTCAGATGTCCGAAATGCGGAAAATCAACATACTGCAAACATGTCATGACAAAATAATCACTAAAAAAAGGATTTATTATGAAAATACTCAACATACACGGCTACAAAGGCAGTGTGGAAAATTCCGCCTGTCTTGTGCTGAAAGAAATGGGATTCGATGTGATTTCCCCGCAGATTGACTACGACACGGAATCATTTGAAAATATCCTCGATAATCTGCGAAAAATATTCACAGAAAATATGCCTGATTATATCGTCGGAACAAGTTTAGGCGGAGCTTTTGCACTTCTTGTATCAGCAGAAAACAGCGTTCCTGTTATACTTGTCAATCCGTGCCTTATGCCGGAAATTACTCTCCCTGAACTCGGCTACAACGGATATATATCTCTTGTAAACTTTTTCAATGATTTTTCAGCAGACCCTGAAAAAACATATGCAATAATAGGCGGTCAGGACGAAGTTATAAACTATCACGAAAATGTAACAATGAAAATTATCAGAAACTGTACTGTCATTCCTGACGGTAAACATTCGGGAGCAACACTTCCGCTAAAAGAATTTTTCGGAGAATTGATAAAATGAAAAAAGAATATCTGGAAGCAGGAAAAATCGTTACTACTCACGGCATACGCGGCGAAGTCAAAATCATGCCATACACTGATTCCTCTGAATTGCTGTGCGAATTTGAAAGGCTTTTTATCGGCAAGAATCACAATGAAATATTTATCGAAAAGAGCCGTGTTTTCAAGAATATGATAATCGCAAAAATAGAGGGCGTAAATACTGTTGAGGAAGCCGAAAAGCTCCGCAATAAGGTGCTTTTCATGCACCGCGATGACCTCGAACTCGATGAGGATACCTATTTCATACAGGATTTAATCGGTATGGAAGTCAAAGACGCTGACAGTGAATTTATCTATGGAAAAATCACAGACGTACTCCAGAACGGCGCAAATGATGTCTATGTTATCAAAGGCGACAGGGAATATCTTGTACCTGCTATTCCCGATGTTGTTATATCAACAGATATTGATGATAATATCATGATAATAAGACCGCTGGAGGGATTGTTTGACTGATGAGAATAGAAATTGCAACACTTTTTCCGGAAATGTGCGAAACCGTCCTCGGCGAAAGTATCGTGGGACGTGCAAGAAAAGCCGGAAAAATAAACGTTTCATGCCGGCAGATACGGGAATATACTCAGGATAAGCACCGCCGTGTTGACGATACACCATACGGCGGCGGTATGGGCATGGTTATGCAGTGCGAACCAATCTATAACTGCTATAAAGCCGTATGCGCCGATATGGGAACAGTTCCGCATACAATATATATGTCTCCGAAAGGTAAAATCCTCACCGAACAGCGTGTATCAGAACTTGCCCGAATGGATAATATCCTTATTATATGCGGTCACTATGAAGGTGTCGACCAGCGTGTAATTGACAAAATCGTTGATGAGGAAATATCCATAGGCGATTATATTCTTACCGGCGGAGAACTTCCGGCTCTCGTGCTTACTGATGCAGTAGCCCGTCTCTGCCCCGGTGTTCTTTCTGATGAAGTATGTTTCACTGATGAAAGTATCTACAGCGGACTGCTTGAATATCCGCATTACACCCGCCCGGAAATATGGGAGGGCGAATCTGTTCCGGCTGTTCTGCTTTCCGGTCATCATAAGAATATCGAAACATGGCGGCACGAACAGAGTATTGAACTCACAAAAGAACGCCGTCCCGATTTGTATGAAAAATATAACTCCAATTAGTATAGTTTATCCGGAATTTTGATTTGGGTATATTCTACATATTTTGCCGCTAAAAACTATGGAAGTTTACTAATATTCTGTTCATGATTTATTCATATATGGTGTAGTGAATATTCACAAGGTCAGCCGTGTTTTTCTCCATTCATTGCACTTAAATGTAGAAAATTCGTCAAAGTCTCGTTTTTAACTCAAAAATCCGTTGACTATGTTGAAAAATGAATGTATAATATATTACAGCAATTGAAAAATATTTGCATGAGACGTACTGATACAGTACGCCATTACAGAGATAGGAGAGTTGTATATGTTTGTCAGAGAAGTATTGGTAAAAAATCAGGTTGGTCTTCACGCAAGACCTGCTACTTTCTTCATTCAGAAAGCTAACGAGTTCAAGTCCTCAATCTGGATTGAAAAGGAAGAACGCAGAGTAAACGCCAAGAGCCTCCTCGGAATCCTTTCACTCGGTATCGTTGGCGGAACTAATGTGAAAATTATTGCTGACGGCTCAGATGAAAGAGCTGCTGTAGACGCTCTTATTGAACTTGTTGACAGCGGTTTCAGCGAGGAAAACAGATAAACTATCACTATGCCAGCTAATTGGGCTGATGCAGGTCTTTGTTCCTGTGTCAGCCCTTATTTTTTCATATTCCCGATTTTTAACAGATATAATTTTCTAATCCATGCTGTTATACATATTTTCTGCAAAAACTCCGTAGCCGCGCGTAGGGTCAGCCACAAATACATGAGTAACCGCTCCGATAAGCCGGTCATTCTGTATTATCGGACTTCCGCTCATTCCCTGCACAATTCCGCCCGTGGATTTTATTAATTCCTCGTCAGTTATCCGTATTATCATATTTTTTGAAAGCTCACGGCTGTTGTAATCAACCGCTTCTATCTGAACTTCATATTTTTTCGGACTCTTACCCGATACCGTAGCAAGAATATATGCGCTTCCTATCTGTATATCCTGACGATAGCCCATTTTGTAAGCCGTTCCGCTGTCCGCAAGCTTTTCGACTGCCGTTTCTGTAAGAGTTCCGAAAACTCCGCAGCCGCTGTTCATATTCAGCGTTCCGTATACGTTAGAACCCGAAAACTGCCCATGGAGTTCACCCGGTCGGCTCGGTTCGCCTTTTCTTGCCTCTGTAATTTTCACAGGAACTGCTTCACCGCTCTGAATCGGTATCATCTCTCCCGTATCGCTGTCGCATACAGGGTGTCCGAGTCCTGCAAAACGTCCTGTAGCTGCGTCTATGAATGTCATAGTTCCTATACCGGCTATACTGTCACGAACCCACATTCCGCCTTTGTATGTGGAGCTTTTCTCGGAATACACCGGCTTCAGCACCGCTGTCATATGCTCTCCGGAACGGTTTATATCAAGGTCAATATCTCTGCCGCCGCTTTCGCTTATTATCCGCTGTAAATCAGTATTTGATGCAAGCGGAGTATCATCTGCATGAGTTATGACATCTCCGAGCATTATTCCGGCATCTTCGGCAGGACTGGATTTTCCGTCAACTTCACCCACTCCTGTAACCATTACGCCCTCCATGAGAAGCTTTATTCCAAACGGATTTCCGCCTGCAATAAGCGTCGGAGCTTCTTCGCAGTTCACTGTTACGCTTTTCACCGGTATAGCTCCCATAAGCGAAACTGCCGCCTTATCCTCTGATATATAATCCGCTGTAAGCTTGGGATACGCTCCGAAATGCACTGCTCCTGTCTCTGTGGTAACGCTGTCGGGAAGATGTGAGGAATAATATCCGGCAACCCCGAATAATCCCAGCAGCATTGCGGAAAGTATACCTGCTGCCACTTTTTTAATAAAATTTTTTTTCACAAATTTTCCCCTTTCCGCCGGAAACCTGATTTCCGGCTATATTATTATATATACAAGTATGGGCATTATGCTTGAAAAATAATCTCAAATAAAATGTCAGTATTATTATTTTTTTATAAAAAAGACGAACCCCTGTATTTCTACAGAGGTTCGCCTTTAAGTAAGGAGGTGGAGTATATAAAAATTTGTAGCTGTCGTAATTAAGACTGTTCGCTTACGAGGATAGATACACGGTTCTGAATCAGTTCCGCCGTTTCCTGTGCCGTCTTTTCACCGGCAAAGAATGCGTTGAGCTGTTCCTCTATGATTGTGCTTACCTCGTCATTATAGTGATAACTGCTTTTATTTCCGCTGAGAATGTAATTTTCCAGCTTATCACGCTGTTCCTTTGTAAGCGGCGGAACTTTGATTTCCTCTCCGCCTATGTAGTATGTATCATCATATGTTTCTTTCTTGCCTTCGCTGTTCATATAATACGGCTTCTCCATGGCTTCATCGAGCTTTACCTCAAAGGCTGATTTTATAGCCGGAATATTGTACATATCTTCACTGGTCTGATATTCTTCCTCAAAGAAATCATTGATGAAATCCCAGCACGCATCTTTATTAGGAGAATCCGACATGATAGAATAGCTCATTCCCATGCTTGCAACTGCACCGCCTGCTCCGTTAGCAGAGGGATAGCCTACAAGAGTTATATCATCGCCGAAATCACCGGCTACTGCACGTGCATAGGAGCGTAAATCGCCTAAATATACGCTTCTCAGCAGTGCCTTGTCATTACGGCAGGCAACTTCCTGTTCATTGTAGTACTTGTCCATTTCATCATTGGTAGCTGTCTCCCAGTCGATTTCATCGCCCTCGCCGTCATTGTCAAAACGGTTGCAGAATTCCAGTATCTTTATAAATTCCGGAGAATCAAAGCTGCACGTTCCCTTGTCATAGTCGATATATTCCGTACCGCCGCCATACGCAAATAAACCATATACACTGCGTTTGCTGCTACCGTATGAAAGCAGTTTCATTCCGTCAGGCAGATTGTTGTATGTTTCAATAATATCGTCAACTGTCCAGTTTTCCTTATCAAAATATTTTGATTTCAAAGCATATGTATCGAGACTGAACGACGAGGAAATTGATACGAGTTTTCCGTCAATCTCTCCAGCATTAAGCACCGCCGGCATGAAATCTTCCTTGCTGAGTGAGTCATCTTTGTCGATATATTCATACAAATCAACAAGCGCGCCCTTTTTGCCGAGATTCATGATAAGAGATGAATTGTTCATGCAGATAATATCAAATTTCTTGCCCGATGCTATATCCTGCTTGAGCTGTTTTTCCGGATTGTTCTTGCTTATGAGTGATTCGTCGTCCCACTCGTAATATTTCTGATAGTCCTCTACTTTTATTCTGTAGCCGGAATTTGTCTTGTTGAACTGGCTTACCTTGTCCATAACGTCCTGATTTGCATATTGAACCATCATGCTGATTATCTGTGTATTCTCCATTTCAGACGCATCACGCTTTGTAAGACGGTAGAATTTTGTAGTGTTGCTGTTCCAGTTATTCTCATAGACGATAAATTCATCATTTCCTGCCGGAATTAAACTTTCAATATAGTCGCCATTAAGGTCTGAATCTATCCAGTTTATGATTTCATCTGTAGTTCCGTCTTTCTTTATTCCGTAAAGTGACGAAGTACCGGAAAGATAAACTGTATAATCACCACTGCCTGCAAATATAGCACGGTAATTCATTTCTGCTTCTTCAATCTTTATCTCGTCCGGACTTAAACTCAAAGTTTCAGCATCTATTTTCTTAAGTACAGTATCGCTTCCGGAATAGGATATATACGCAAGATTGCCATCGCTGTCCATTCCGGACGGATAGAAATAATCATCTCCGCAGTCAACCTCATCGCCGATACTTCCATCATTATTTATAACTACAAACTTTTGACCGGAATTAGTACCGATAGTAAGAAGCAGTGTATTTCCGGTTATAAGAACTTCGCCGAAATAAGTATCATCATCTTCGTATTTTTCAAGTCCGGTTATATCGATTCCGTCACTTGCTTCGCCGTCCGGACTGATAGTATATATCTTATAACTGCGTTCTGCGGCTTCTTCCATTGCTTCATAATCGAAGTTCTCCCAGTCAAAATCAGGGTCTTCATAGTCAGGAAGTTCAAAATCGCCGTAATTCGTAATGTTAGCAAAAACATAAGCCGTGCCGTCTTTTGCAACAACAACCCTGTAATAGGATTCGATATTATCAGCTTCGGGAAGTTTGAGCTCCACTTTCTTATATTCCTCGAAGTTCATATCTGTAATATATATTTCGTTGCCGTCCTGTGTACTTCCGTACATGATAACTTTTCCGGTATCGCCCATTGTTTTGATTTCATTGACGTATTTAAGCGGCGGAGCTTGTCCGATGTCAACAGCCTGATATGATTTATCCATTACCTTATCAGCTGACTGTGGTGTTGCTGCCGAATTATTTCCGCCGCCGCTGCTGTTACTGCTGCTGCTTTCGTCTCCGACTTTTTCTCCGCCTTTTTCTCCGCATGATACAGAAGCAAGAACCGCTGCTCCTGCAAGAATCGCCGCAAGTGTCTTTTTGAAAATTCCAAGTTTATTCATTTGATTTCCTCTTTTCGATTTTTTATTTCTTGATTTTTAATTTTCTTTATATTTCTTCTGATTATGTCTGTATATCGCTTTTGTAACTGCATCTGCTGTCTTATCCGTCAGCATACGCCGTGTCTTTTCAATCAGTCTGTACAGCAGGAACAGCAGCCACAGAATCGTAAGCACCGGAATCACATACGTAAGACGGCGGTAAAAATATATTCCGCTGAGTCTGAACTCCGCTATCCGCGAGGCGTTCTCCCAGTAGGGATATACTACCGGCTTATCGGCTACGGCATAATCCGAAAGCTTCCGGAATGACTTTGCTCTCACTGACGGCTGAAAACGCTCAGAATTGCTCACTACGCTGACTTTACCGTCATAGGACGATTTCAGATATTCCGAAACCGCATTGTAAGCAAAATTCTCAACCGGATTCGGAGCAATACATTCATACACGGTGATTTTTTTCATTATGCCGGATTCCTGAGCTGATTCTGTTCCCTGTATAAGATTTATTCCGTCATATGATATATATGCACGGGGAAATTCCGCTGCTGTCTGCTTTTCCTCTTTTGTCTGCGGATTGTCTATTACTCCGGCAATGTAGAATTTAGTGCCGTTGATGTATATATTCATGCCTGCCACGTTGTAAGAGCCGTACAAAGCCCATGCAAGCCCTCTGTCAATTACTGCGCCGTCCTGCATTATGTCATCACTGCTGAAATATGCGCCGTCCAGAAGCGTGAATCCGCGGAACAGAAAGAAGTCTCCGCCTACTGCTGTCACTTCCGCTTCGGAACGTCCTGTTGTATCACAGCGGATTGTCATTTTTCCTGCCGGTGTGCTGTATGCCTCCGGAATAAGTTCTTTTCCCTCCTCCGGCACTATGGATATATTTTTAAGCTGAGAAAGCATATCCGCTCTGATTCCTCCTGCAATATCCGTAGTGAATCCGGCATCTTCGGTAAAAAAACAGCTTATCTGCGTACTGCCTCCGCTTTCGTCCCAGCGTTCCGCGCCGTAATTATAGCTCTGCGACTCTGCTATGGAATTTCCGGCAACTGTGAGTATTACCCATACAGCCGCGGATATTATATTTACACCGGCGACAGCAGAATAGATTAGCTTTCTGAATTTCATGCACAGCACCGCCTTACTGGTCATTCATACGTACTTGGTCGCCTGCTTTTACAGGTGCGCTTGCTGCTGTTATGACATAGTCGCCGTTGGAGATACTGCCGGAAACCGCGCTTGAAATCTCGTCCGATGCCTGAACCTCAACCGGAACACGTCTTGCATAGTAACGATTGCCGAGCGGTGAACTTTTCGATTCAACCACGAGTACAAATTTTCCCTCGCTGTCCTCATGAACCGCACTTTTCGGAACTATAGAATCATAACTTCCGCTTCCGCACGGTATCGATAAATCAATATATGAACCTGAATCAACATCACCTGTCACATCAAATACAAGTATGCGGTTTTTTGAATTTGCCGTTGTATCATTGCGTATATCCATAAGTACTGCTTCAATATCGCCGCTCCAGTTATTAACGACTTCTGCCGCCGTACCTTTCTTGATTTTCTTTGTCTTTTCTGCTTCAACAGTTACCTTGACTGTGTAGCCGTCCTCTGCAATATCTATTGTCATTACGTCCATATCAGGAACAGTTTCATCTCCGGCACGGAGATTTATGTTACTGACAATTCCGCTGTGTTCCGCCTTTATCTCTGTAATAGAATTTTCTTCTTTCAGCTTTTTGATTTTTGTCTTTGCCTTTTCGATTTCTTTCTTCTTAGCCTCAATATCAAGATTATCTATTTTTCCCTGATTTGCATTTTCTTTCTGTGTCTTGTCAAGCTGCGCTATAAGGTCTTCGAGGGCGCGCTGTTTCTGACGGACATCATCATCAAGGTCTGCGGCTGTCATTCCGCTGCCTGCTGAACCGATTTCATAATCCTCAGTAAGCGATGTATAGTAATCGACATTATTTTCTGCATCTTCAAGCTGTGCGACATATTCGTTTCTGAGTTCATACTTCCGGTTGTTGTATGTATTCTTAGCAGCATCGCGAGCGGTTTCTGCCTTTTCCATTTCAATCCTTGCGGCTTCTGTTTCTTCGGGAGTTGCTGACGCTTCCCGACCTGCCGGTCTGCCTGTTGACTGATTTTCTCCCGGTTCTGTCATGATTTCATCATCTTCCGGAAATTGACTGCCTCCTGACAACATAGCTGTATATATTTCCACAGCTTCGTTATACGCCTTTTCAGCGTCATTCAAAGCATTCAGCAGAGTTATAAGTTCGCCTGTATATTCTGCCGGCGCGCCGACGTATTCATCAGTATCTATTGCTGTAACCATAGCTGTAAGCTTTGTCTGGAGTTTTGTATAATAATTCAGCTGCGATTTGTTATACTGATAATTCTGTTTTGCCGCGTCTTCATTCCCCTGATTTGCCGCAGCTTTATCTCTTGCTGCAATCGCCGCTGAAAGGTCATCGCGGGCATTTTTTATCGCCTGATTTTCTTCTGTATAATCAGCCGGAGGTGTGAGCAGAAGCTTGTTATATTCAAGTTCAAGTGCTGCTAAAGCGTCCTCAGCATCTGTAATCTCTTCGCTTTCCTCAGTGCCGACCGTAAACAGAACATCACCTTTTTTGACTTCTTTTCCTGTTTTAACCATGATTGTATCAATTACTTTGTTTCCGTCAACAGTAACGCCATAGCTCTGATTTGATTCAACAAGTCCGCTTCCGCGTAATCTTTCAGTAAGCTTTCCGCTTGTGGTACGTTCTGTTGAAATCTCCGCAAGGGATTTGTTCCGTATTGTATTTGAACAGAAAGTAAGCACAAGAAGCACCGCAAGAAATATAATAAGAACAGTTTTTATAACCTCTCGTCTGAAATGCGGATTATTTTTATCCTCTGTTTTTATTTCAATATCAGCCATTTATATCTTTCCTTTCTTTCAATCAGCCCTTTATTCCGCCTGCATAAGTTATTCCCTCTACAAGGTCGTCCTCGCCGTACAGGAACATAAGTATCGCGGGAACCATATACACCACGCCTACTGCAAAGGCAAGTCCTATATCGCCGGTATTTATCTGTGATAAGAATACCGACAACGGGTGCATATCGCTATCTTTCATAAGTATAATCGGCTGTTCAACCATGTTCCAGTAATCAATGAATACTAGCATTGCAACCGATACAATTGCACCCTTGCACAGCGGCATAAATATTCTCGTCATTATCTGAAATTCATTTGCTCCGTCAAGCTTCGCCGCTTCGACGTATGATTCCGGAATCCTCCGCATTACCTTTGTAAGCAGAAACACGCTGAACGGCGAAAAAATTCCCGGAAGTATTATCGCCCATCTTGTATTGAGAATCCCGAACTTTTCTGATACCAGAAAATTCGGCACAACTGTTACCTGATAAGGCATTATCATAAGTATGATATATATAAAGAATATTATGCTTTTCAGTCTATTCGGACATCGTGAAAATCCGTATGATGTTATTACCGCAAGAATTATCTGGAAAACAGTTATAGGAACCGTAAGTACTACAGAGTTCCAGAATTTAAGCAGATAATCCGGACTTTTCAACAATACGCTTTTATATTGTTCAAAAGTCACTTTGTCAGGAATAAATTTCAGATTGACATTTTCCGAAATAAATACTTTCTTGTCCTCAGTCATGTTGCCAAGCATTGCGCCATAGTTTGCAGAAATTTCCGAAGATGTCATGAAAGAATTCGCCATAGTAAGTATAATCGGCATAATAAACAGGAATGCTGCAAGTACCAGAAAAACTGTTGCTATTCTGTTCAGGAGCAATTCTTTTTTTCGTTTTGTCATTACTCCACGTCCTTTCCGAATATGTTTTCAAGAACGAGAAGCACCGCAATTACAACAATCATCACAAGAGAAAACAAAACAGCTGCCGAAGATAATTTCTGATAGTCAAGATTATTGAATGTATTGTTCATAAAGTGCTGTAGCATATACATGCTGTCATACGGGTGGTCATCAGTCAGAAGATAAACCTCGCGGAATATCTTGAATGAATTTATCAGCGAAAGTATAAATACAAACAGCATTGTCGGTGAAAGATACCTGAGTTTTATATGTATAAGCTGATATAATTTTCCCGCGCCCTCCAGTTCCGCGACTTCAATAAGGTCTTTTGGGATTCCTGCAAGAGCCGACATGAAAAGTATCATATTATATCCTAAATTCTTCCACAGAAACATCAGTATTATAACTACTTGTCCATAATCCGATTGCAGCCAGTCGATTCCCTTTAATCCGAACATCTCGATAAACTGATTGACTGTTCCGTGATTATGGAAAAGCACCTGCCATACAAGAACTACCGATGCTGTAGGAACCATCAGCGGACTGAGAAAAAGTGTCCGTATAAAACTCTTTGCCGGAATATTCCGTTCAAGAAGCATTGCGAGCCATAATGATAATATAATCGCAAGCGGTACGGCTATCAGCGAAAACAAAGCCGTATTCGATGCCGCAAGCTTCAATGCACTGTTCTGAAAAAGCTTTTTATAATTTTCAAGTCCTACAAACTGTCTTGTTATTGGATTATTTATTGTCGAGTAATATACTACTATTCCGAACGGTATTAAGAAAAATATAAGCACACCGATGAGACTTGGCAGAATACAGATATTACTGAATATCCGTTCATTGCGTCTGCCGCATTGGTTTTTCAGTTTATTCAAATCAAAATCACCGACCCTTATCTGAGTTCTCTATATATAAGTGTCCTGAAAAAGCAAAAAAGACGACCCGTTTATAAATTTTTATAATTTAACTTATAATAACATCTTC
>CAMWRC010000016.1 GCA_947176565.1 uncultured Ruminococcus sp. | reverse complement strand
CAAATTATTTATAATATGTCAAGATTTATTCTGATATTTTAGTATTTTTTGTAAATCTCAGTATTTTACTGAAATATTTTTTATATTAAAAAAAATCGCAGATATTACTTGACATATTTACAAATATATGATATAATGAATGCAAAATAAAAACAGCGTATGAATATATTATTGCTGTCAACAAAATGAGGTGATTTTAAAATGTATGTTCTGTACTGCTCAGAATGCAAAAAAAAGCTTCTGACATATGATAATACTCATATCAGAAAATATAAATCGCCTTTAAAAAAATGCAGAAAATGCCATACTGAATATATTGACCCGCGTTGTCATGAACTCGCAGCCGAAGGAATACCGTCAGATGTATTTTCAATAAAACAATATATTTTTCTGATTATTTTCGGTGCGCTTATCTTATGGCGGGGATTCTATCTGCTGAACAGAGTTCAGATAGGCGTACCCAATGAAACTCAATGGTTTATGCCTGCCGTTATAATAATATGCGGAGCAATCTGCGCTGTCGGCGGAATTATAGAGATAATTTCAATAAAAACGGGATTGAAAGCAAAAAAGTATGACCGTTTGTATATTGAATCAGAAGAACGCCTTAGAGATGCTGATTATGTAAATACGCTCAAAAATCTGGGATATGAAATAAAGGAGCAGAAATGAAAAAAATTCTAAGAATATTATTTATATTAGTATTTATTGGATTTATATTTGCTGAACTGTTTATATTTCCGGTAATCGACCTCACAAATAAAGATGACCGAAAAACGCTGAATATTATATATGCATCTGAAATTCTTGAAGTTGAGCATTCAATAAATTATCTTATTCCTTTCGGAAAAGACTATTATTACGTTGGTATAGACGAAAATGATGACGCATATCTGATACACGCTCCTAAGAAATGGGCAGAGAAAAATTTCTCTGAGGATTCCGAAAATATACTCGAAATTACAGCGTTATCAAAGGAAATATCCGATTATGAAATTGAAAGGGAACTCTATTCAAGAGTAAATCAAATTGAGGAATTGACATTTCCTTTGGGCAGCTCACAGTGCCTTGAACTGACATACGTAAGAGATTCCATCATGAAAATCGCAACCGGACTTTTTGCTTTAATACTCACATTAATCGGCATTCTAAATTCAAAGAGAATACACAAACTTTCTCAAATCGCCGTAAAAATTTACGCTGGTGCTGTACTTATATGCATCGTGCTTCTGCTTATTGCTATAATATGAAAAATAACCTGTCTGCATAAAATTTTTGCAGACAGGTTCTGATTTTATTCAGTATCTTTTACTTTCTGAGGAAAAATTATTATCAATACAATAAATACAATAAAAATAAGAACCGGTACTGCAATTAAAGGAATGAGCCATGCGCCGCCGTCAAGCATCAGGAATTTCCGTAATGCCGCACCTTGCGTTACTGTACTTCTTACTGATTCAATATACCACAGAACCCCAAGAATAACTGCCGGAACTGACATTATCCCGTAAATCAACGCATATTTCCAGTATTTTTCGCGGTACAGCCTTTCTTCAACTATGAATATAAGCGCGATTACCGTTGCCCAGAATGATGACAGCTGAGAAAGTATCAGAAGCGCAAAACATATGGTTGAAACAGTCTTGTCATCATTTATGTAATTCTCCTCAACAGTATTCGTTTCAGGGTCGTATTTTATGTCATTATCAAGACGGAAACCGCTTTTGGTCACAAATGGGATTTCCTCGCTGATTTGCAGTATACTGCCGTTTTCGTCAAGCAGAGCTATTTTGAAAGTTCCGTATTTATTGCATAATCTTGTATAATAAGCCTTTGAGCCGACATCTATATTTATTGTAATGTATTCAATGGAATTTCTGTCATAATTTTTATTTTTATGAGAGCCGTCTTTATCTTTTACAATCTTGTTTGTTCCCTTTACCTCGCTGTAATGAACGCATATACTTCTGTAACCGTCAACGTTGTATTCTGCTATTTCACTTTCGGCCGAATATGAATAACCATAATATTTTTCATCAGTATAAATATTTAAATCAGTATATTTTATATCATCTTCAGGAATCCGAACAAGAATATCAATCATTTTATCTGCCATATAACTGCCATTGAAATCAAAAGATATATAGTAATAGTTCTTTGTACAGCCGCTGAGAATCATAAATAACGGAAATATCAGCAGAAAAATAATAAGAAACCTGTGCCAATAACTGCATTTTTTATATTTTTTCATATACGCTGCTCCTTTACTGCAATTTTTGTCTAAAATCAGTGTATCATAAATCAGGCTATATGTCAATGTGCAGCAAAATATATTAAACAGATTGTAAAAATTATGTAATAAAAATCACAAAAAAAGGACAGCCTCATGCCGTCCTTTTTTTATTGACAAAAATTTATTTTATTCCTGATTCGCGGATATTACGCATTACAAGCACATACGCCGGCGGAAGATTCATGACTTCGTGAAGTAATCCCGATATATGGAAATATCTTTCAAAAAACTTTCTTTTCACAAGACTGTACTGAAAAGTAATAAATCTGCCTTTACTGCCGATTGCTTTTTTTGTTGCTTTCAGAATATTTTCAGAAGTTTCTTGCGGCAGACTTGTAAAAGGGAGTCCAGAAACAATATAATCAGCGTGTTCAAAGCCGTATTTTTTCAGATAAAGATTTACATTCTCGGCACTTCCGTTTATTATATGGATATTCGTCTGATTACAGAATGTTTTTTTAAGTTCACGACAGAAATTCTTATTCTGCTCAATCAGAATAAGAATAGTTTCAGGCTTGCGGTGAATCATGAGTTCTTTTGTAAAAGAGCCCGTTCCCGGACCATATTCAACGATTACTTCTGCTGATTTGAAATCAATCGGTTCAATCATTTTTTCTGCAAGATTATTTCCGCTCGGTGCAACTGCGCCTATTGTACGCGGGTGTTTTATATATTCAATCAAAAAACTCATTTTTCATCACCTGTCTGAACAAAATTTCCATGATATTTTATAGATTCAGAAAACTGATATATAATCAGAAAACAAATCTTTTTATCTTATCTTTGAACCGCATGGTATACTGTCATCAAGGAAAATTACCTTTACGCCGTCCGGAGTATCAGCAGCGCATATCATTCCGAAACTTTCAACTCCGCGGAGCTTTACAGGTTTAAGATTTGCGACAAGCTGTACTTTTTTTCCAACAAGTTCCTCCGGAGTGTAATACTGCGCAATTCCGGATACTACCTGCCGTCCACCCATTCCGTCATCAAGCTGGAGACAAAGAAGCTTATCGGATTTTTTAACCTTTTCAGCTGAAATAATCTTTGCGCATCTCAGTTCAACTTTTACAAAGTCATCAATTGATATTTCCGGAGCAAGTTCAATCTTTTCAACCGGATCTTCACCCTTTTCGGAAGCTGAAAGATTTTCCTGTGCTGCTTCCATATTCTTTCTGATAATTGCATTAAGCTCCTCGATTTCCTTTTCTACGTCAATACGAGGGAAAAGAATCTTACCCTTGTGAACTGTTACATTTTCGGGCAGAACACCAAATACTGAAAGATTTTCATATTTCACATCACCTTCTGATGCGCCTATCTGATTCCAGATTTCAGGCACAGTTGAGGGCATAAACGGCGAAAGAAGCGTTGATATAATACGTATTCCGTCAAGCAGATTGTAAAGAACCGTCGCAAGACGTGCTTTTCTGCTTTCGTCCTTGCCGAGTTTCCACGGTTCAGTCTCATCAATATACTTATTTGCACGGTCAACAGCAGCAAATATCTTTTCGAGAGCCTGCTTGATTTTTGTTTCATCAATATCTTTTTCAACTTCGGAAACCGTATTCAGAACAACAGCCTTGAAATCTTCGTCAACCGGTTCGGATTCACGCTCTTCCGGAAGAGTTCCGCCGAAATACTTTTCAGCCATTGCAACTGTACGCGAAACAAGATTTCCGATACCGTTTGCAAGGTCGGAATTTATACGGTTTATCATTATTTCATTAGAGAACGAACTGTCTGTTCCGAGTGCCATTTCACGGAGTATATGGTATCTTATCGCATCACAGCCATAGCGTTCACCAAGAATAAACGGATCAACCACATTTCCTAGAGATTTGCTCATTTTTTCGCCGTTGAACGTTATCCAGCCGTGAACAGCAAGGTGCTTCGGAAGCGGAAGTTCAAGAGCCATAAGGATAGCCGGCCATATAATTGCATGGAAACGCATAATATCCTTTGCAACCATATGAACATCAGCCGGCCAGTATTCACCAAAATCATTATATTCTGAATTTCCGTAGCCGAGTGCTGTAATATAGTTTGAAAGCGCATCTATCCATACATACACAACGTGTTTATCATCAAAAGTTACTGGAACACCCCATTTGAATGTTGTACGAGATACGCACAAATCCTCAAGTCCGGGCTTTATGAAATTATTTACAAGTTCAAGTGCGCGGTTATTCGGACGGAGATAATCTGTTTCGGTGAGAAGTTTTTCTATTCTGTCGGCAAACGGCGACATCTTGAAAAAATATGCTTCTTCTTTTGCTAATGAAACAGGTCTGTGACATTCAGGACAGCAGCCGTTTTCGTCAAGCTGTGAATCAGTCCAGAAACTCTCGCATGGCGTGCAGTATTTTCCGGAATATTCACCCTTATAGATATATCCCTTATCGTAGAGTGCCTTGAATATTCCCTGCACAGCTTCAACATGATAATCATCAGTAGTCCGGATATAGCGGTCATAGCTGATATTCATAAACTCCCAGAGTTTCTTAAATTCTCCAACAAACCCGTCAACAAATTCCTGCGGAGTAATACCTTTTTCAGCGGCTTTCTGCTCTATTTTCTGACCATGCTCGTCTGTTCCGGTAAGGAACATTACATCATATCCCTGCATACGCTTGAATCTTGCAATAGAATCACAGGCAACCGTTGTATAACAGTGACCTATATGAGGATTTCCTGACGGATAATAAATCGGTGTAGTTATATAAAATTTTTCTGCCATTAAAAACACTCCTTTACTGCATACAATATCTTAACAGAAATAAGCGGAGAATTTCTGAATCCTCCGCATTTCTTGACAGATATGCTGATTACCACGGCTTATAGTCGGGTGCTGATATTTTATATGCCGTTCCAGGAACATAGAGGTCTTTCGGAGCTATCTGCGGAGCTTCGCTGCCCTCTTCCTGAGCCTTAGCATTAGCCTGCTGGAGAATATTGCGCATTTCTCTGTATGCAACGCTTCCCATAACTATTTTCTGTACACTCTCCTGCGGCGGACGTGAGCTGAGATATTCAAGTATAGTCTGCTGAATATAGAAATATGAACGGAGCTGTGTTTTCTTAAATTCGATTCTGGAATCGTCCTCAAGCAGGAAAAGGCTGTCGCCCTCCTGATATCCGAGCGTAAGCTTTGCAAGTATTTCAGGAACGAAAATTCTTATCTCAGCAGCAACGTTCTTATTTCCTGTGAGCTTGTCAAGTTCATCTGACATTTTCAGATAATCTTCTCTGCTGTTCACATTAACCAGTCTGTCAAGGACGAACCTTGCGCCCTCCTTGACAACGTCCTTTTTGAAAGGACATTCATCATCTTTGCGGTTCACAAAGATAGCGCACTGTTTTTCACAGATAAATGTTTCGTCTGCATTTATGGAATCGAGATACGGCTTGAATAATCTGCCGAGTTCATTACATACAGAGCCGTTCATACGGACTTCCATAATTTCTCTGTCCTTATGCTTTGCGAGATATATTCTCAGCCAGTAATACTTCTTCGAGCCGAGATATTTCGGTATTTCATTCTTGATTATAGTCCAGAGTGCCGTAGGCTGACCTTTGTCACCTGCTCCGATTCTGACGATTGACTGAGCATACATATCATAATCATAATGCTGATTGAGATAATTCACTGAAAGGGCGATAGGATTCTTCTTGAACATTGACTGGTCAAGCGGGTGCCATACGCTTGCATAGAAGATATCCACGGACATTTTCACAGCGTCCTCGCATGATTTTCCCTGAGAGTCAACTGGGTCAATAAGTTCCTCGTCAAAATCGTCATGATTTACGATATAGACAATCTGGAGAATCTTCACGCCGTCTTTCTCCTCATTTCTGCCGACTTTAACATCAATTGTAAAACCTCTCGGCATAATTATGCAGCCGTCATAAAGATTACCTTTTTCCAGCTTCTTATTAAGAGTCTGCAAGACAGCAGTTTTGTAATCAAAATCCTGCTCAGAAACCGTGTTGTTATTTTTTTCCTCTTTCTGATTTTTTTTCTTAAATAACGCCATTTAATATCATTCTCCTTAATATCATTTCAGAACTGTTATCAACAGATTCTGAGTTTTTTATTCCCAATACAAATTATACCACATAGTCCACCGTAAAGTCAAGCAAATATTCCGCATTCCGAACATTATTTCAGAAAACATCAGCAAATCATATCAATTCTGATTCATAATGAACTGTGCAGCAGCCCAGCCCTCTTTAACGCTTACTTTCTGACGTGTAAATCCGGCGTTTTCAATAGCAGAAAGGACTTCTTCCATACGCTCCTCGATGATTCCAGAAACTATAAGGATTCCGCCGTTTTTTATATAACGGACGAAAAAATCTTTCATAGCGATAAGAACATCAGCCACGATATTAGCCGTTATCAGGTCATATTTTCCGTCAATCTCAGCTGCAAGCTTTTCATCTGAAAGAATATTTCCGGAATAAGTTTTATATTTTTCTCCAGATATATTATTTTTACGGGCATTTTCCATAGCGGTAACCGCTGCATTTTCTTCAATATCAACGGCGACGGCATTTTCTGCTCCGAGAAGCAGTGCAGCAATTGAAAGTATACCGCTTCCGCAGCCCATATCAAGAACCTTATCGCCGTTATTCAGGCATTCCTGAATAAGTTCAAGACAAAGACGCGTTGTATGATGCTGACCTGTTCCGAAACTTGATGCAGGGTCTATTTCAAGAACAACACGGCTGTCATCGCTGAACTCCTCCCATGAGGGCTTTACTGCCAGTCTTCTGCCTACAGTAAACGGCTTAAAATACTGTTTCCAGTTATTAGCCCAGTCCTCCTCACATATACTTGAAAGCTCCGCTTCGAGCCGTCCGTAAACGCCGTCAGAATCGCTGTTTTTGAGTTCAGAGAGCATATTTCTGACTGAAAGCAGCATATCAGCTCCCTGCTCATTGCACGGAAGATAAATTGTTATACAGGTCTCACAATCCGCAAGACCCATAAGATTCTCGTCAATGTAATCCCACTGACCATTTTTATTTTCAAGAAATTCTCTGAAATCTTCGGAATCCTTGATAACAAAACCTTTTACGCCAATATCTGTAAGCTTGGAACAAAGCAGTTCTATGCCGTCGGCAGATGTAAATATATTGACTTCTGTCCATTCCATTAATGAAATCCTCCTGTTATTTTAATCAATATCTTTATATTATTTTATATACTATGCAGTTCCGGTTGTTTCTGTTGTTTCAGAATCGGGAGGCTCAATAATTTCAGGCTCGACAACTGTTACCTGAAATACTGCTGTTGCTTCTGCGTAGTTAGTCCACGTTCGAAGTTCAATATCATAAACTCCTGCCGTATATGAGTCAAAATCACTTGCATCAATAGCTATTTTTCCGGCATATATAGGCGATATATCATCTGCCCACCAGCCCTCTACAGGGTCGACACCGCTTATTAAAAATGTACCGCCGCTAAGGTCGAGCCATTCGCCCTGCTGATAAACAGTCTTGTCCGGCAAGTCAACAATTTCAAGCGAAAGCGAACCGTCATAGACAGGATTATAGCTTATATTCGGCGAATCAGTTCCTCTTACAGCCCAGTATTCCCCGTGAAGTCCGTTAGGATACATACTGTACAGGTCGCTGATACTGCTTGCAGGGTCGCACATACGTATATTTCCGTATTCATCAACGTTTTCGATATATACCCAGTGAGAACCGCCGTTGTTTACTCTTGCTATTATGTGCCAGCCGCCATTCATAAGCTTCCGGAGTTCCTTTGCTGCGCCGTCAAATGATACATCATCAAAGTAACTGTCCCAGCCAAAATCTATATTAGGTATTATAGAATGCAGAGTTCCCCATAATGCTATAGCACCATTTGCTGTGAATCCGTTATATTTTGTATAGGCGTTTGCAAGAACTCCCGGATTAAACTGCTCAATATCAGATATATCCATATTTTCAAGTGCGGTACTGTCAATCGAACCAGAATGAATTGCCATTATTGCAATTGAAGTTATAAGACAGCCTACATTTCTGACATTACTGTTTCCCATTGGAGTATTCCCCCATCGGCTGTCAAACTGACTCCATTCAAGATATTCATCATAAACAGACATTGTACTGATTTCTGACATAGGCATATTGTTTGCATCAACGGCGGCTGCATTCACAGTACAGCCCAATATGACAGCAATTGCCATAATCACACTTATAAACTTCCTGTACTTAATTGGTATCATCTCCTGTTTTCTGAATCTGATTTATTATATCCCGTTTTTACGGTATTTTTTATGTTTTCTGCGTTCTCTCGATTCCGTCTTTTTTGCCTCGTGCAGTGCATCATATGCTGAAACATATTCTCTGACAGCCTGCACCCTGTCATTCTCATCAAGTCCGATACCGCCATATACTGATTTCTCAAAAAGTCCGGCAGTTCCGGAAATATCAGCTCCAGAACGTCTGTATACAGATTCTGACATCTCACGGACAGTCAGCGTATGCGGCAATCCATATACGCGGCATATTCTGTGAATTACAGCCTTTACTGCTTCGTCCGGCATTCCGCGTCTGACAAGCATAAGAAACAGTTTATGTGTTATAATCGGCATAAGAATTATAATTATCAACGCAAAAACCGAAAGCAAAAGTATTATGATTCCTGCCCTTGAAAGGGTATCTGATGCGCTTCGTTTCTCCTGCTCCGTGGAAAACGGAGTCATAGTAGGCTCAAATGATTTCCAGCCATAGCCCTTTATATACAGTTCCGGAAATCCATGTGCATCGCGTCCGGTTACAATATAATTTTCAGTGCTTCCCTCGCTGAGCTGCTGCATATTGAAACCCTCGCAGTATCGCGCCGGTATTCCGACCGCACGCGCCATTAGAGTCATAGCCGTTGCATATTCATAGCAGACTCCTCGTTGAGTTTTAAACAGAAAATCCTCGACATTCTCGCCCACAGCTTTCTGATAATCCATATCATAATTGAAATCATTGTTTATGAAATACCATTCAAGAGCCTGTGCCTTATCGTATTCTGATTCAAGACCTGCCGTAATCTCATTGGCAAGATTATATATACGCTGATTTCCTCCATAATCAAGAAGCTGATTTTCCGCCTCATCATAAAATGAAGCATTTTTCAGAAGAATATCTTCATATACTTCAATATTCGGATTGTTTTCGGAATCCATGGAACGCCGGTACAATGATACCGAAAAATAAGCATCATAAAGCATTTCGGCATAGTCATCAGTTCCGGCGATTATATCAACTGCTGATTTATTTATATCAGAGGAAAAAAATCCGTCAGGCATATATGAAAACGAAAACTGTTCGTCGCCTTTGAATTTCTTTCCGTTATCTGTGAGAACCGTGCCGCCGTCAGTTATAAAAATTCCGTCATTGTAAGTTGTCTGGTCAAGACTTATTGCCCCCTGCGGAACAGGTGCGGAATTTCCTCCGCGGTTTGTCGAGAATATCTTAACATTCTTTTTGTGAACACTCGCTATTCCGGCTGAATCAAGATTTTCTAATCCATATTTCTCCGCAAATCCGCTGTCGATTTCTGCCGCAAATGCAACCGCTTCCGGAACTCCGCCGCCGAATCCAAGCAATGTATGATTTTCGTCGCTGCTGTAAAGCAGGCTGTCAATTCCGGAGGAATGCCATGTATCATCTTCATAGTTATAGCTCGTGAATGTCGCTGTTTTCAGCTGCATCGGCTGAGGAGATATTACATAATAAAGCGGTGTATCATCTGTTGTTCCTCGGAACTGCTGACCTGTTGAATCATCGCGGAAAACATTCAGCATTTCCAAGAATCTGTCAGTAAGGGCATCTGCATTTATCATAGTTTCTATCATTGTTCTGTCCGCTTCGATTTCGGGCTTCGGAACAAGAGTGGATATAATTGCAAAAATCGCTGTGAATACTGCGACTGATTTCCATGCTTCCGGCTTATCCACAACGACGGCTTCACTGTTGTCGCTCAACTGCCTGAAATTCGCCAAAATAAGCACGAATCCCACGCACAGCGCAATAATGAATCCGGTTGACATTTCCTCATTTTCCTTGCCGTATATCGCAAACGGAATTATAAGTATAAGGAAATTCATGAACATTCTGTACCGGACTCGTGTAAAATAATATATTACAGACAGCATGAATATAAGAAAAAGCATGAATATAGCAAGTGTATACCATTTATTATACTGCACCGCATCAACCGGCGTAAGAAACCATAATCCCCATGAAATAGGATAATTAATACTTCCAACCGATATAATACTTCTGCTTGATGCAATAAATGCTCCGGCTAATATGATATAGGCAAAAAATCCGATAACATGATGTTTGTTTATATAATCAAAAATTCGGAATATCAGCCAGCCGGCTGCATATGCCGCGATACTGTATATCAATGTAAGACTGCTGCGGTAATGATTCATGATTGCACTCATTGCAATAACCGCATATATAAGCACAGGGTCAGCAAAAGTTCTTATCAGAAATTCCCTGCGTGTTTTCTGATTTGTTTCAATATTTTTAATATTTGTCATATTCATACCAGTTTGAAATTATTATCGCCGTCCAGATACCACATCTGATATTCTGTTTCGTTTACGGATTCAGCAGATACACCGATAAGACTTATATTATCCTTATTTTCGAATGATGATAACATTCCGGATATATCGGCGGAACATTCCGTAGATGCTAAAACACAGGCACAAGCTGATGTATCAGTTATTCTGATACGCCTGTCTGTCTTGACTTTCGAGGCAAGAACTTTCAGAAGAAGCTGCGGCGGAAAATCCGGATTATCAACGCTTTCCGAAACAACAGAACCGTCCGCGCCATAATATAGAAACGTTGAAGCGATTCCCTGCTTTATAAGCATTGACAGAAGTCCGAAAACCTCTGAAATCAGACGTTCTTCATCAAGCACAGCGTCCTGCGGATTCGTCCTGCTGTTTCTGTACAGGTCAAGGACAATTACTGGCTGAACAGCTGCGGCTGCCTCATCAAGCCGAACCATAAGAGTGCCTTTTTTCTGCGAAAGCTTCCAGTTCACACGTTTAAGAGGGTCGCCGGCGACATATTCACGATGCTCATATCCTGGAGTAGTCCCCGACGAAAACAGCATTGAAGTATCATTGTTTTCTTCATCATCAGAAGTAAGGACGACATCTGAAATACTTCTGAAAAGCTGTGATGACGATTTCACATCAGGAATCTCCGGTATGACTCCGATACTTTTTGCCGGAGGAAGTTCGGATTTGATTCTGAATCTGAGAAATCCCATAAATCCGCATGAATACGCCGCATCTAATG
>CAMWRC010000015.1 GCA_947176565.1 uncultured Ruminococcus sp. | reverse complement strand
AGGAAGGAAGAAAGAAGTTGTAAATTAGATAGTTGAATTAATTAATAAAAAAATGCGATTAAACAATTGGTATATTTATGATAACATATTTTCAGGAATAATGCAATAGTTTTATATTTGATTTTTATTTTTTGCTTTTTTATTTTGTCTTTTTACTCTTTTTCTTCTGCTTTTTGAGGTATGTGTTTTCCCGAGCATCATAAACAATGCTGAAACAAAAAGAATCGCAACTGCTGCAATAAAAACAGACGGAACTGTGATTCTTTGTCCGTTTATACGCTGTACGGCGAAAGCATGAAGTGAATTTCCCACGTCCTCGAATGTAAGATTATTTTCATCGGCATATTTTTTAGCGGCGGATTTTTTTGAACCAAGAACAATAAAACCGTCCATAGTCATTGAACCCTCCGGAGTCGGAATATAGCCTACAGCGCACGAGCCTATTTTTTCAACTGAATCGGGTATATACAGATTTTTAAGAGAACTGCACATATAGAATGAGCAGTCATCGAGCGACTGAATTTTATCGCCGATTGAAACCGCCATAAGCGACGTGCAGCCCGAAAAGCAAAATTCTCCGATTCTCCCGATATTCTGAGGTATTATAATATTTGTCAGGCTTGTACAGCTTCTGAAACATGAATCCGGAATTTCTGTCAGCTTTTCGGAAAGCGATACAGAACGCAGAGAATCGCAGCCGCAGAAACTTCCCATTCCTATTTCGGTAACAGAATCCGGAATAACTATATTTTCCAGAGACAAACAGGCATAGAATGCGTGGTGACCTATTTTTTCTACGGTTTCAGGAATATCAATATGTTTCAGTGTTGAGCAGTTATAGAAAGAATTTTCTTTTATTTCTGTTACACGGCAGCCGTCTATTATATCAGGAATATTTATATATGTCGGCTCTCCGGAGAATCCTGTGATAGCTGCTTCGTTATTGATAATTGTATATGTATATCCTGATTTTGCATCATCTGTTATGTAAACTGTTGATGAAAAATTTTTCATTTAATCATCTCTTTTATATAATTATAAATTCAGATGTATATAATGTAAAGAGCGTATTTATAATAAAATATTTTATATTTTGCCATCATGATTTATTATTCGGGAATATACGACAGCAATCGTCAGGATTTTCCGGCGAATTTTCGGAAAATGTGCGATATTTTTTTCAGGTGTGACGTGTATAATATCACATTCTGCCGTCAATGCTTATGCAGAGGTGATAAAATGAAAAAACATATTGATTTTATTCTGATAAGCGGTCTTGTATTTGCGGTACTTATTTCAAATTCATGCAGATTTTTCTGTGACGGCAGACGGCTTGAACAGCTGCGGCACAGTGTTCTGAGACTTCATATTCTTGCCGAATCCGACGGCGAATATGACCAGCAGCTCAAACTCAAAGTACGGGACAGGCTTCTTGAATCCGGAATCTTTGAGGAATGCAGCAGCCTTTCAGATGCCGAAAAAACTGCGGAGGAAAAAATTCCGGAAATAATACGTACTGCTGAATCGGTACTCAGGGAAAACGGCTGTGAACTTCCGGTTACTGCTGAAATTGCTGATGTGTGTTTCGATACAAGAGTATACGGAGAAATCACTATGCCGGCGGGTGAATACCGTGCTTTACAGGTGAAAATTGGCTCTGCTCAGGGAAAAAACTGGTGGTGCGTGATGTATCCGCCGTTATGTTTGCCGGCGGTATGTGATGAAAAAAATACAGATAAAAATATCGATGAGAATATTAAAGAAAATAAATACGCCGAGGAACTTTTTACCGACAGTGAACTTGATATTCTTTATAATCCTGAAAAATATGAAATAAGATTCGCTGTATGGGATAAAATCAAAGGGATATATGATAAGATATTTGTGAAAAATGACAAAAATCGGAAATCTGCTTGACATTTTTGTTGATGCGGTATATAATATTATGGTAAAGAAAGCAGAACAATCCCGTTCTCACCGTCAGGCTTCGCTTAAACGGTCAATATGTACAGCGTCTTTCAGGATTCTGTGTATTGTGTGAGTGTGGGTATTTCTGCACTCACTTTTCATTTTTTAGTCGGAGGTGCTTGAATATTAGCAAACAGGAACTGCAGATAAATGAGGATATCCGCGATAAGGAAATTCTCGTTATCGACAATGAAGGAAAAAAGCTCGGCGTTATGTCCGCCAGAGAAGCCCAGAAATTAGCCTATGACAAGGAACTTGACCTTGTGAAAATCGCCCCTCAGGCAACACCGCCTGTGTGTCGTATTCTCGATTACGGCAAGTTCTGCTTTGAACAGGCTAAACGCGAAAAAGAAGCAAGAAAGAATCAGAAAATCGTTGCTGTAAAGGAAATCAGAATGTTTTCAACTATCGATACTCACGATTTTGAAACTAAAGTCAATCAGGCTGTCAAATTCCTTCAGGGAGGCGATAAGCTTAAGGTTTCTGTGAGATTCCGCAAGAGAGCAATCGCTCATCCGGAACTCGGCGCGGAACTGCTGGACCGCTTCAAGGACGCTGTTTCCGCAGCAGGTTCTGTAGACAAGCCCGCTAAAATGGAAGGGCGCAGCATTGTTATGTTTGTAAGCCCTAAAAAGAACTGACGGTTCTTAATCTAAGGAGGAAAATTGTAATGGCAAAGGTTAAGGTTAAAACTCATTCCGGTGCAAAGAAACGTTTCAAAATAACAGGCAGCGGCAAGGTTAAGTATCAGCATACAAATAAGAGACACAGACTTACTCAGAAAGATACAAAGCGTAAGAGAATTGCCCGCAACGCAGGTGTTGCAGACAGCACAAACGCTCCTACTATCAAGAAGCTCGTTCCTTATATGTAATCGGCTGACATTGTGTTGAAAAATTAACTATATTTATTCCGGAGGTAAAATACTATGGCACGTATCAAAGGTGCAATGATGACCCGCAAGAGAAGAAATAAAACATTGAAGCTTGCTAAGGGCTACTGGGGCGCAAAGAGCAAACACTTCAAGATGGCTAAACAGGCTGTCATGAAGTCAGGCAATTATGCTTACATCGGCAGAAAGCAGAAAAAGAGAAATTTCAGACAGCTCTGGATTACAAGAATTTCTGCTGCTGCAAAAATAAACGGCATGAATTATTCCACTTTCATGAACGGCTGCAAAAAGGCAGGCATCACTCTCAACAGAAAGATGCTTTCTGAAATCGCTATAAACGATGCAGCAGGATTCGCATCTATCGCTGAAAAGGCTAAGGCTGCTCTTTGATTCAATGTTATTGTGTACACAAACACGCTTTAAAAAGCGTGTTTTGTTGTATACCTGATTTCACTCGGAGGTTGAATATTGGAAAATATCATCACATCTAAAGAAAATCCCGTAATCAGGCTGTATCAGAAGCTTTCTTCATCAAAAAAAGAAAGACTCCAGTACGGCTTGTTCGTGTTGGAGGGACTGCGAATCATAAAAGATGCGGTAAGCGAAAATGCCGGAATAACTCATCTGCTCGTCACAGAAAAGGCTTGTCAGAAATTCAGAGCTGATTTTTTTCAGGCTGATTTGAGAAATACAAAAATTATTGTTATTTCAAATGAACTTGGAAACAGAATTTCTTCCACAGATAAAACACAGGGAATTTTTGCAGTATGCTCTGTTCCAACTGGAACAGGCATAAAATTCAGGGAGAACGGTAGATACATAGTTCTTCATGGGATTCAGGACCCCGGAAATGCCGGCATGATAATCCGTACAGCGGACGCTCTCGGAATTGACGGCATCATAATGTCCGGAAGCTGTGAGCTGTACAGTCCGAAAGTTGTCCGCGCTACTATGGGTTCAGTTTTCCGCGTGAATATAATCATCGAAAATGATATTGATTCCGTTTTCAGAATGCTGGAAACAAACAGTGTCATGACCTCGGCAGCTGTTATAGATTCTGATGCCGAAAATATCATGCAGTGCGTATTTTCAGGAGCGCAGGCTGTATTCATCGGAAACGAAGGCAACGGATTGCCCCGCGATGTCGCCGCAAGATGCAGCCGCCGTGTCACCATACCTATGAAAGGTTCGGTCAATTCGCTGAATGCAGCTATGGCAGCCGGAATTTTAATGTGGGAGATGGAAAGAGATAATGGAAGATAAAATATACTGGATATGGCTTTCTCTTGTTTTCGGCACAGCCAGCCGCCGTCTCTGGCAGATAATGAATATGTATGAATCCGCCGGCGAAGCTTTTTATGAAATACATTCCGGTAATATCGGAAAGTTCCTTAACGGGAAAGAACAGCAGTCAGTACGTGAAATTACACTGAAAAACGCTGAATCCATTGCAAAAGAATGCCGGAAAAGAAATATTGAAATAACAGCGTATTCAGATTCTGATTATCCCCGCAGTTTGAGGTATATATCAGTTCCGCCTGCGGTATTATACTATAAGGGAAATATAAACTGTATCACCGGAACAAAGACAATCACATCAGTAGGTACGCGTCATGCGAGCGAATATAGTATTTCTGCTGCTTCGCGCATATGTTCTGAACTTGCGAAGCATAATATCATAATTGTCAGCGGATTTGCAGTCGGCATTGATATAGCATCTAATCTTGCTGCCGTATCTGTGAATAAACCGACAGTGTGCGTTATGGGCTGCGGAGTTGATGTAGATTATCCGCGTGATAATTTTCAGTACCGCGACAAAATACTTGATGCCGGTGGTCTGTTTATTTCTGAATATTCTCCGGATATTCCGCCGGTGTCTTCACATTTTCCGAAAAGAAACAGGATTATGGCTGCTCTTGGACGCGCTTCAATAGTATTTGAAGCGTCATCAAGAAGCGGTGCGCTCATCACTGCGCATCAGGCGGCGGAACAGGGACGTGATGTTTTTGTACTTCCGCCTGCTGATATTTTCAGCAATGCGTATTCCGGAAATATCGCACTTCTGAAAGAGGGAGCAATACCGCTTACGGGTGCGGAAGATATTATTGATTTTTTTAGTCACGGTTCTCCAGCTGATAATGTCGTAAAAGCAGAGGCATTTGCTGTTCTGAGTTCGTATGACCAGTCACATCGGTTACAGAACGGCTTCAAGAACGGAAATCCTGAAATATCTGACAAAAGTGATAAAAATGATAAACATGAGGATTCTGATGAGTCCTTGCATAAAGAATCCGAAAGCAGTACGGATAATATTTCTGAAACTTCCCCGGTTCAGAATATTGATTCATTTGAGGGGATTCAGCGTGATATTCTGCTTCTGCTGGCTGAAGAAAAAAAGCTTCATGCAGATGTGATATGTTCAAGACTCGGTATTGATTCAGCAGTTCTTATGTCAGAAATAACCGAACTTGAAATATCCGGAGCTGTCAGCTCCCATGCCGGCAGAATATATGAAATAATTATTTAGAACCTGTGAGAACAAATATATTTCTGTAATAATGAGGTTTATGTCAAATGGCAAGTTTAGTTATAGTTGAGTCGCCTGCAAAGGCTAAAACAATTCAGAAATATCTCGGAAAGGGATATGAAGTCGTTGCATCTATGGGACATGTGCGCGACCTGCCGAAATCGAAGCTCGGAGTTGATACCGAAAATGACTTTGCTCCGCATTATATTGATATGAAAGGCAAAGGGGACGTTATCAGAGATTTGAAAAAACGGGCTAAAAAATGTGACAAAGTTTATCTTGCAACTGACCCTGACCGCGAAGGTGAAGCTATTTCATGGCATATCGCCCAGATGCTCAAGCTTGATATGAGTGCCGATATACGCATTGCTTTCAATGAAATCACAAAAACCGGCGTAAACAGTGGTATGAGCAATCCGCATAAAATTGACATCGACCTTGTGAATGCACAGCAGGCACGGCGTATTCTCGACCGTCTTGTCGGATATAAACTCAGTCCGTTTCTTTGGAAAAAGGTCAAACGTGGTCTTTCAGCCGGACGCGTTCAGACAGTCGCGGTTAGTCTTGTGGTTGACCGTGAAAATGAAATAAAACAATTCGTTCCGAAAGAATACTGGTCTATAGATGCAAAATTCACAGCTCCTGATTCAGAAAAAATTTTTGATGCCGCGCTCGTTTACGTTGACGGAAAAAAAATTGAAATTCCCGATAAGGCAGGAGCAGATAATCTCCTGAAACGCCTTGAAAATGCGGAATATATCGTAACATCTGTAAAGAAACGCATAACAAAAAAACAGCCGTCTCCGCCTTTTATTACATCTACAATGCAGCAGGAAGCATCGAGGAAACTTGGATTTTCCTCAAAGCGCACAATGAAAGCCGCGCAGGAACTCTATGAGGGCATTGACATTGCCGGAATCGGTGCTGTCGGTCTTATCACTTACATGAGAACCGATAGTCTGCGTGTATCGGCAGAAGCACAGGCTGCCGCCGCGCAGTATATTGAAAATGTATACGGAAAGGAATATCTTCCCGAAAAAACACGCGTATTCAAATCAAAGAGCAATGCTCAGGACGCGCATGAGGCAATCCGTCCGTCGATTCCTGACCTTACACCGGCAAGAGTGAAATCCAGTCTTTCAAGTGACCAGTATAAGCTGTATGAACTTATATGGTCGCGCTTTATTGCAAGTCAGATGGCTAATGCGCTTCTTGATACGGTCTCTGTTGATATTTCAGCTGACGGCTGTATTTTCCGAGCTTCTGGATATTCAGTGAAATTCAATGGATTCACGGTTCTTTACGAAGAATCCACCGACGGAAAGACAACAGAGAAAAAAATGCTCCCTCCGCTTGCTGCTGATGATAAGCTGAATCTGAAATCAATTGCCGGAAATCAGCATTTCACACAGCCGCCGCCGCGTTATACAGAAGCGTCGCTTATCAAGGCACTTGAGGAAAACGGAATCGGACGTCCAAGTACCTATGCGCCTACAATTTCAACGATTACCGCACGGCAGTATGTTGAACATGAGGGAAAACAGCTTAAACCGACTGTTCTCGGAGAAATCACAACGGAAATCATGAAAGAACATTTCAAGGGTATTGTTGATGCCGGATTTACTGCTGATATGGAGAACAATCTCGATGAAATAGAAAAAGGTACAAAAGACTGGGTTGCCACACTGCATGAGTTCTATGATGTATTTTCTGTTGATTTGCAGAAAGCTGAGGAAGCTATGGACGGAAAACGTGTAAAAGTTCCGGACGAGGAAACTGACGTAATATGTGAAAACTGCGGCAGGAATATGGTAATAAAATTCGGAAAATACGGAAGATTCCTTGCTTGTCCGGGATTTCCGGAATGTAAAAACGCCAAGCAGATTGTTACGGAATCCGCCGGATTCTGCCCTGTATGCGGAAAGAAAATGCTCCTTAAAAAGTCCAAGAAAGGACGCAGTTTCTATGGCTGTGAGGGCTATCCGGACTGCGGCTTCATGACATGGAATGTGCCGACAGCCGAAAAATGCCCTCAATGCGGCAAAACGCTGTTCAACAAGGGCGGCAAATCCGGAAAGCTCCTGTGTGAAAATAAGGAATGCGGCTACGAAAGGGAACTGAAAAAATGAGTGTTATTGTCAATGTTATTGGAGCAGGTCTTGCAGGCTGTGAAGCGGCTCATGCACTTGCACGATATGGTATAAATGTACGACTTTACGAAATGAAGCCGCTGAAATACAGTCCGGCACATAAATATTCCGGATTTGCCGAACTGGTCTGCTCCAATTCCCTTAAAGCATCGCGGCTTGAATCATCTGCAGGACTTCTGAAAGCGGAAATGGAAATGCTTGGTTCGCTGACTGTTCCCTGTGCAAAGAAAAATTCCGTAGAAGCCGGCGGCGCACTTGCTGTTGACCGCGAAAAATTTTCCGACTGCGTGACGGCGGAAATCCGTAAAAATCCCCTTATTGAAGTGATTGAAAAAGAAATAACGGAACTTCCTGATGGAATCTGCATTATTGCTACAGGTCCGCTTACAAACGGCGCAATGGCGGATATTATCAGAAATCTGTGCGGAGATGGTCTGAGTTTTTATGATGCCGCCGCGCCGATTGTCTCATATGACAGCCTTGACAAGGAAAAAATATTTTTCGCTTCACGGTATGACCGCGGAGATGCTGATTATATCAACTGTCCCATGAATAAAGATGAATACCTTGCATTTTACCGCGCGCTTGTCAGTGCGGAAAGGGTTAAGCTGAAAGATTTTGAAACTCACCCGTTCAGCGTCTATGAGGGCTGTATGCCTATAGAAGTTCTTGCCTCACGGGGAGAAGATACAATGCGTTTCGGTCCTATGAAGCCGGTAGGAATCACGGATAAGCGTACAGGAAAACGTCCGTATGCTGTTGTTCAGCTTCGCCGCGAAAATAAAGAAGCTACTCTTTTCAATCTCGTAGGTTTTCAGACAAATCTGAAATTCGGTGAACAGAAACGCGTATTCTCCATGATTTCCGGACTTGAAAATGCTGAATTTATACGCTATGGTGTTATGCACAGGAATACTTTCATAAACAGTCCGGAACTGCTGAACAGTGATTTTTCTATGAGAAACAATGAAAATATCTTTTTTGCAGGACAGATAACCGGAGTTGAGGGATATATGGAATCGGCAGCAAGCGGAATAATCGCCGGAACTGCCGCCGCACGCAGGATTCTCGGACTTGAACCGGTTAAACTTCCTCGTGAAACGATGCTCGGCGCATTGACTTCATATATCAGTGATGAATTCAACAGTGGTAAATTCCAGCCTATGGGCGCAAATATGGGTATTCTTCCGGAACTGGGCGTGAGAATATGTGATAAAAAAGAAAAATACGGCGCATATGCGGCACGCGCATTGAATGCGCTGAAAGAGGAGATTGATAGAATTGGCTAAAATTATTGTTGATGCTTTCGGTGGGGACAACGCTCCTCTTGAAGTTATAAAGGGCTGCGCAAGGGCAGTAAAGGAACTCGGTTCGCAGATAATACTTACAGGAAGCGAAAAAAAAATAAAAAACTGTGCCGCTGAAAATAACATCAGTCTTGACGGCATTGAAATCGTACATACCGATGATGTTTTTGATATTCATGACGAACCGTCAAATATTATGAAATCAGGAAAAAATACATCAATGGCTCTCGGTATGAATCTTCTTTCCGACGGAAAAGGAGATGCTTTTGTATCAGCCGGCAGTACGGGTGCTCTGGTAATGGGCGCGACGTTCATAGTCAAACGCATAAAGGGAATCAAACGTATTGCTCCGTCTCCGGTTCTTCCTGCCGACAAGGGAAGCTTTATTCTGCTTGATGCCGGAGCAAATACTGAATGCCGTCCGGAAATGTTATTGCAGTTCGCCGTTATGGGAAGCGCATATATGGAAAAAGTTATGGGAATTAAAAATCCCTCTGTAGGTCTTCTCAATATCGGAGCAGAGGAAACAAAAGGACGGGAACTGGAAATCCAGTCATATAAGCTTCTTTCGGAATCCGGACTTAATTTTGCCGGCAATATCGAAGCCCGCGATATACCGAAAGGCGAATGTCAGGTAGTTGTGACGGACGGATTTACCGGAAATATAGTTCTCAAGCTTTACGAGGGAATGGGTTCGTTCTTCTCTAAAAAAATAAAATGGCTTTATTCCGGAATCGGAGCTGTCGGCGCGATTTTCTCTTTTGGTAAGATAAAGGCGTTCAAGGCTCAGATGGACTATCGCGAAACCGGAGGTTCAGTTCTTATGGGCGTAAGAAAACCAGTGATAAAGGCTCACGGAAGTTCTGATGCGAAGGCGTTCTTTAATGCCGTAAGACAGGCTCAGAAATGCGTTGACGGCAGAATTACCGAATCTATAGAAAAATATGTAAATATTCCAAAAAGAGATGTTGATTAATGAATTACAGTGAAGAAAAAGTTGTTGAATTATTTGAGAAGGTTATAGATTATTCCTTCAGAAATAAAAAGCTTATCATTCAGGCACTTTCCCACTCATCATATGCCAATGAGAAAAAACAGCCTAAAAACAGCAATGAACGCCTCGAATTTCTCGGAGACAGCGTTCTTTCGATTGTTGTTTCCGATTACCTTTACAAGAATCTTACGAATGTTGCGGAGGGCGACCTCACAAAACTGCGTGCGTCTCTTGTATGCGAAAAAAGTCTTTTTGATTTTGCAAAGGAGATAGATTTAGGAAGATATATACTTCTCGGCAAGGGCGAGGATATTACCGGAGGAAGAAAACGTCCGTCAATCGTTTCTGATGCCTTTGAAGCTGTAATAGCTGCGGTATATCTTGACGGCGGAATTGATGCTGCAAGAAAGCATATACTGCGTTTTATTCCAGATGACCCGCTGAATTTCACGAAACATTCATTCAGTGATTTCAAAACCTTTTTACAGGAAGTCGTACAGCGGAATCCGGAAGAAAAGGTTGAATATATCCTCATCGGCGAGGAAGGTCCTGACCATAATAAACGCTTTGTAGTTGATGTTATGCTCAATTCTCAGGTTATCGGAAAGGGCAGAGGCAGAAGCAAAAAGGAAGCCGAACAGCTTGCCGCAAAGGAAGCTCTGGAGCTTATGGGATATGAAACAGAATAAACACGCGAATATCTCAATTTTTGTACCGCATATCGGCTGTCCGCACAGATGCAGTTTCTGCGACCAGCGCACAATCAGCGGAACTCAGCACGCTCCGGACGGAATAGAAGTGCGTGAAATATGTGAAAAAGCACTTTCGGAAATGAAATCGCCGGAAACTGCTGAAATTGCATTTTTCGGCGGAAGTTTCACAGCTGTACCGCGCAGTTATATGATGGAACTTCTTGAAGCTGCGTCTTTATTTATCGGCGAGGAGAAATTCAGGGGAATACGGATTTCCACGCGTCCTGACTGCATTACTCCGGAGATTCTTGATATACTGAAAAAATACGGAGTTACTTCAATCGAACTTGGTGCGCAGTCGATGTCAGATACTGTTCTTTCGGCGAATGAAAGAGGTCACACGGCGGAGGACGTTTGCAAGGCAAGTGATTTAATTAAATCATACGGCTTTGAACTCGGTTTGCAGATGATGGTCGGACTTTATAAAAGTACAATACACGATGAATATCAGACATTTTCAGCGATAAAGGATATTCACCCTGACACGGTACGCATATATCCTGTTGTTATTCTGAAAAATACCCGACTCGGCGAGCTTTACCAGTCGGGTGAATATAAGCCGTTTGATTTTGAAACAGTTCTTCATATGTCATCAGCATCTCTTGAAAAATTTGAAAAGCTTGGTATCAAAGTGATAAAATGCGGACTTCATGCGAGCGAATTTGTAGAAAAAGATATGATTGGCGGATTCTATCACCCTGCTTTCCGCGAACTCTGCGAAAATGTAATTTACAGGCGTAAAATGGAATGTAAAATAGACAGTGATGAAAAAAACTGTGTTTTTGCTGTAAATCCGTCATGTATCAGCAAGGCAGCCGGACAGCGGAAATCAAATATTCTGTATTTTAAAGAAAACGGTATTGAAGTTAAAATTATTGCTGACGAAAATATTGCAAAATATGAAGTTGAACTGAGGAGGTGACGCTGTGTATCTTAAATCTCTGGAAATTCAGGGGTTCAAATCATTTCCCGATAAAATAAGTCTTGATTTTGACAAAGGTCTTACGGCAGTTGTAGGACCTAACGGATGCGGAAAAAGCAATATCGGCGATTCAGTGCGCTGGGTTCTCGGAGAGCAGTCCACATAAACACTCCGCGGAATCAAAATGTA
>CAMWRC010000014.1 GCA_947176565.1 uncultured Ruminococcus sp. | reverse complement strand
AATTTAGCATAAATCAGAAATTAGCTTATCACTAATATGATAGAAGCAATTAAAGATGGGATTCCAATAAATGCAAACATAAATATTTCCATTAATGATTGATAGTAGTAAGCTGGAAAAATTATAAATTTATCTGGCTGTTCTTCTATATATGCGATTTTAACTTTCGAGCCTTTCTTATATTTTTTTGTTACTATGCTCATTCCGACCTTGCTTTGATACTTGTGCAAGATTTTTGAGGTATCACGAAACTGAATAATTGGATAATACGTTTTTGTTCTATAGTATTCCACATTAAAATCTTTAATCACCGCTTTAGCAGATACTCCATTTTTACAGATATATCTGATAGAAAGAAAATGATTTAGTCCGGATTTTATTCCAAGCAATGAAATAATAGATAATATTACCAAGAATACAGACAGCCAAAAATAAATTGGTTTTCCCCCATAATAAAAATATCGCCATTGTAAGAAAATTATCATAGAAACATATGAGACTAATACAATCAAAAACATTTTTTTCATATTGTACCACCGCCTAAATTTCGATTTATCCTGCTAAAATTATACATCAAAAGCAGTCATATGTCAATAGAAACGCCATAGTATTTTTGATTTATTAGCATAAATCAGAAGTTTTCTAAGTATATTAATCTATATACTTCCTATAAACCCTGGAAGGCTCACCCTCCATATCATTCATTATCTGATAAAATTCATAACCGTATTTTTCATATAATCCAATATGATTTGTTGATATAAAGATATTATGTATATTCTCAGCTTTAGCAAGTTTTTCAATTTCCACGAACAAATTTCCCAAATAGCGATGCCCCCTATATTCCGGAAATGTATAAACAAAGCCTATCCATGGAGTCAATATTGTCGGCTGTATATCATCTTTTTCTGCATATGTACAAAATGAGATGAGTTCATCATCATTCACAAGCATAAGCACCGTTGATTTTTCTCCAAAAGTATTTTTAAATTTGTTCTCGCTTAACAATTCATACAGAAATTGTCCGGCTCTCCAATCGCTTTTCTTTATTTGCCTCAACCAATACTCCGGTCTGTCGCATTTGTAGTAATCTATTACTTGCATTTGCATTTTCTCCTCACTTAAATTCCGATTTATCCTACTAAAATTATACATCAAAAGCAGTCATATGTCAATAGAAACGCCATAGTATTTTTGACTTACAATCAAAAATTACTATGGCTTAAAATTTCTGTATTAGTATTCTTTTATATCTGAGAAATTTTTATTTTTAATCCTCTGAATTTTCTTCAGAACCTGATTCATCTGACTCCTCAAAATCTTCGATAGTCAAATCGTCGTAATCAAATTCGAGAAGCTCGCCGCAGTTCGGGCAGTTTATTGAACCCTCGTCAATCATTCCCTCATCAACAAGAATAGTATCTCCGCATGAAGGGCAGGCAACTTCATAGAGTTCGTCATCGTCGTCCCAGTCGTCCCACTCATCATTATCTTCTTCATATTCATCTGAATCTGAATCGAACTCCTCGTTAAATTCTTCATAGTCCTCGTCGTCTTCGTCATCTTCTGCGCCGCCGCATATTCCGCACTCACCGCAGTCATTGTAAACATCTTCCTCGACCTGTCCTAAATCCTTATCAAGAATGTCGCAGAGTTCTGTAAGCTCATCTACCTGAGACTGCAAATCCTCGATATATGCTGTCATTTCAGCCATTACTTCGGTCATCTTGACAAGTGCCTTTCCCTCTTTGGTGGAATCGTCAATTCCGAGACCTTCAAATAATCCCTGTAAATAGGACATTTTTTCAGTAAGCTTCATAATTAAAGCCTCCTTTGTTATTATTATTGCAAGAGCCTGTCTGCACAGACTCCTGAAAAGGAAATTTCTGTGCGGACAGGTTCTGTAAAAAATTCTTAGCCGTTTGCGCGTCCCATATATTCGCCGGTTCTTGTATCGACCTGAATCTTTTCGCCCTCATCAATAAACAGCGGAACTTTGATTTCCGCACCTGTTTCGAGAGTAGCGGGCTTTGTAGCGTTTGTAGCTGTATCGCCCTTGAATCCCGGGTCAGTCTGAGTAACTACCAGTTCAACAAAGTTAGGCGGTTCGATGCCGAAAACATTGCCCTTATATGAAAGAATCTTGCATATCATTTCTTCTTTTACGAATCTGAAGCTGTCGCCGAGAACAGATGCACTTACTGGGAGCTGCTCATATGTCTCCATATCCATGAAGTAGTAAAGGTCTCCGTCATTGTAGCTGTACTGCATATCTTTTCTCTCAACGAAAGCCGTCGGGAATTTTGCAGTCGGGTTGAAAGAAGTCTCAACAACTGAGCCGGTAATTACATTCTTATACTTTGTTCTTACAAATGCAGCACCTTTACCAGGCTTTACGTGCTGGAACTCCACAACCTGACCGTCCAGCTCAAAAGTAACACCATTTCTGAAATCGCCTGCTGAAATCATAATTTTAAAACCTCCTGAATTGAGTACAGGAAAACAAAAATCCTGTACAGAAATTAAACGCATTTATAAATCCGTAACAGAACCGGAACTATAATATATGTACATTGTATCATATTTTAAAGGATTTTGCAATACCTAAAACAAAATATTATAAAGATATTATATTTTTTGCACATTTTGTCAAATTTATGCACCTGTTTTCGTGCAAAATGACAAAATCTTCAATACGCACGCCAAATTTTCCGGCTATATATATACCGGGTTCGATTGTCACGACCGCACCGGCAGGAAGTATCTTTCTGTTGTTTGGCGAAGCGTTTGGATTCTCGTGAATTTCAAGTCCTACGCCGTGACCGAGTGAATGACCGAAAAGCTTTCCATAACCGGAATCCGCGATTATACTTCTTGCAATGCTGTCGAGTTCCTGACCTGTCATTCCTGCACATGCTGCATTTATGGCGGCATTCTGGGCATTAAGAACAATATTGTATACTTCTTTCATTTTGTCAGTCGGAGTGCCTACACATATAGTACGCGTCATATCGCTGTGATAACCGTTATATACTGCGCCGAAATCCATGAGGACAAATTCGCCGTCCCGAACTTTTCTGTCTGAGGGAACTCCGTGCGGCATTGATGTATTTTCGCCGGCAAGAGCAATCGTATCGAAAGAGATTCCTTCCGCGCCGTTTTCAAGCATTACGCGGTCAAGTTCCATAGCAATCTGACGTTCTGTAACATCAGGCTTTATAAATCCGAGAATATGGCTGAATGCTGATTCTGCGATTTCCTGCGCCTTTTGTATGCATGAAATTTCATATTCGTCCTTGACTGAACGGAGAGAATTTATTGCATTGCTGAGTACATCTGTATCAATAATCTGAATACTTTTAAGATGTCTGCGCATATTATTCAGCTGACTTACAGTCACTTTCTGAGATTCAACAGCCATATTTTTCGCGCTGTTTTCTTTCAGCAGATTTGCAATCTGAGGATATAGTTTTTTCATTTCAACAACTTCGGCATCTGTAACAGATTCGCGTGCTTTTTCGATATACCGGAAATCAATAAGCAGATATGCCTTGTTCCGGAACGCAAGAACTGCTCCGGCAGAAGATTTCATTCCGGTAAAATAACGTCTGTTCACATCGGAAGTAATAAGGACGCTGTTTACACGTTTCGGAAGAATTTCAAATAACTTTTCAAATCTGTTCATATCAAAGCTCCGACAATGCCTGAACGGCGAGATAATAGCTTGCAAATCCGAGACCGCATATACTTCCGCGGCATACAGGAGCGATAACGGAATTTGAACGAAATTCCTCACGCGCATCAATATTGCTGATGTGAACCTCAATAACAGGAATTTTTATAGCTGCTATTGCATCTCTGATAGCATAGCTGTAATGAGTATATGCACCGGCATTGATTACAACGCCGTCAAAATTATTCCGTGCGGAATGGAGCTTGTCGATTATAGCACCCTCATGGTTTGACTGGAATATTTCGCATTCAAGACCGAGAGCCTTTGCCCTGTCAATTATATTATGATTCAGGACATCTATTCCGGAATCGCCGTACACACCCGGTTCACGTTCACCGAGAAGATTGAGATTCGGACCATGTATAACTAAAATTTTTTTAATCATAAAATCCTCCTGATTATTGATACTAAAAAAATAAAAAGCGGACGAATCACTCCGTCCGCTCCGATGTCATATACCGCAAGGATTAATACTTGCGCTTACGAGCTGCCTCGGACTTCTTCTTACGCTTAACCGAAGGCTTTTCATAATGCTCTCTTTTACGTACCTCTGCAATAACGCCGTCCTTAGCACATGACCTCTTAAATCTTTTAAGAGCAGTGTCAAGGGACTCATTCTTGCCGACACGAACTTCTGCCATTTACATTTCCCTCCCTTGTTCAGAGGTTGCCCACAGGAAACCCCGGGCTATATACTAATCACTCCGGAGAGTGTCAGTCAACCTGAACTTCAATTCAATTACGAATACAATGATATTTTACCACAAATATGCAGGTATGTCAAGTAAGTTTTTGGAAATTTCAAAAATTTCGTTATTTTGCAACAATATTAACAAGTTTATTTGGTACATATATCTGTTTTACAACATTTTTTCCGTCAACAGCTTCCTGTACTTTGCTGTCAGCCATAGCCATAGCGATTACAGAATCCTTGTCGCATGAAACAGGAATATTAAGCTTTGATTTAAGTTTTCCGTTTACCTGAACGACGATTTCAACAGTTTCATCAGCGCAGAGAGCCTCATCATAAGTTATCCACGGCTGTTCACTGAGGATTTTTCCGTATACTGCATTGTATATTTCCTCAGAAATGTGTGGAGCAAACGGATAGAGCATTGTAACAAATGCACTGAGTTCTGCCTTTGTGATACTTCCGGCATTGTAAATCTCATTAATAAGCGTCATCATAGCAGCAATTGCGGTGTTGAATTTCATTGCTTCAATATCTTCCGAGACTTTTTTGATAGTCTTGTGGAACAATGATTTCAGACTATCGCTGTATTCCTCACCCTCAGTCATAATATCCTGAAGCCCCCATACTCTGTCGATAAAGCGTTTACAGCCCTTTATGCTTGCCTTACTCCACGGTGCAGCCTTTTCATAGTCGCCCATGAACAGGACATACAGACGGAGAACATCTGCGCCGTATTCTTCAACAACGTCATTAGGGTCAACGACATTTCCGCGTGTTTTTGACATCTTCTCTCCGTCCTCACCGAGAATAAGACCCTGAGCTGTTCTCTTTGCATATGGTTCGGAAGCGGGAACAAGTCCGAGGTCATAGAGGAACTTATGCCAGAACCGGCTGTAAATCATATGACGTGTAACGTGTTCCATACCGCCGTTGTACCAGTCAACAGGCAGCCAGTATTTCAGGGATTCCTGTGATGCAAATTCATCAGTATTGTGCGGGTCGCAGTAGCGGAGGAAATACCATGACGAACCTGCCCACTGAGGCATTGTATCGGTTTCACGTCTTGCAGGTTTTCCGCATTTTGGACAATCGCACTTCACGAAGCTGTCTATCTTTGCAAGAGGGCTTTCACCGTCCGTACCCGGTTCAAAGTTCTCGACTTCCGGAAGTTTCAGCGGAAGCTCCTCATACGGAACAGCAACCATTCCGCAGGTATCGCAATGAACAATCGGAATCGGTTCGCCCCAGTAACGCTGACGGTTGAATGCCCAGTCCTTCATCCTGAACTGTACGCCTTTTTCGCCGCAGCCCAGCTTTTCGAGAATTTCAAGAGCCTTTGAAACAGCATCTTTTTTATTGCTTATGCCGTTGAGTTCGCCGGAATTAACGAGTTCGCCCTCGCCTGTATAGGCTTCTTTTGAAATATCTCCGCCCTTGATTACCTCGATAATATCAATTCCGAATTTCTTTGCAAAGTCATAATCACGTGTATCATGAGCCGGAACAGCCATAATTGCGCCTGTACCATAGCCCATCATTACATAGTCTGAAATATATACCGGTATTTCTTTTCCGGTAATGGGATTGACAGCCGTAAGTCCCTCAATTTTCACGCCTGTTTTATCCTTGACAAGCTGAGTTCTTTCAAATTCGCTTTTCTTTGCGCATTCGTTTCTGTAATCGTCAAGAGCCTGAATATTTGCGATTGAATCCCTGTATTTCTGGATAATCGGGTGTTCCGGAGCAATAACCATGAATGTCACGCCGTAAAGAGTATCGGGACGTGTTGTATAAATACGGAGCTTTTCGTCCTGCTCCTTGATTTTAAAGTTTACAAATGCGCCGGTGGATTTTCCAATCCAGTTTTCCTGCTGGAGTCTGACATTCGGGAGATAATCCACTTCCTCAAGCCCTTTAAGAAGCTTATCGGCATATTCAGTAATGCGGAGATACCAGACTTCCTTTGTTTTCTGAACAATTTCACTGTGGCATATATCACATTTTCCACCCTGTGAATCCTCATTTGAGAGAACAACCTTGCAGCTGGGGCAGTAGTTTACATTAGTCTTGTCACGGAAAACGAGTCCTTTCTCGAACATTTTAAGGAATATCCACTGTGTCCATTTATAATAATTTTCCTCAGTCGTATCAATCACTCTTGACCAGTCAAATGAGAATCCGACTGTTTTAAGCTGCTGTGTGAACTTTTCGATATTCCTGTCAGTAACTATACGCGGGTGGATATTATCCTTTATAGCTGTATTTTCCGTCGGCAGACCGTAGGCATCAAATCCTATCGGAAACAGGACGTTATATCCCTCCATACGGCGTTTGCGGCTTATTACTTCGAGACCGGAATAAGCCTTGATATGACCTACGTGCATTCCATGACCTGACGGATAAGGAAATTCCACCAGACCATAGAATTTCTTTTTTCTGTAGTCATCAGAAGCCTTGAAAGTATCGTTTTCCTCCCAGTAATTCTGCCATTTGGATTCAACAGATTTAAAATCATACTTGCCCATTTTTCATCATTCCTTTTATAGTTTATAATTTATGATTATTTCCTGAACAGCGATGAAATCTCGCTGTACTGATTTGTAAAATGTTCTTTTATGTCTTTCTGTACAACAAGCAGTACAACAGCTCCGGCGTCAACGACTGCTTCAATAAGATAAATCAGCGTTGACGGCAGATGTGTAAGATTATAGCCCATATTTGTCACTACTGAAAGTGCGATAAGCGCAGCCACGGCAATATTGAGATACTGTAGACCGCTGTACATTGCGGCTGTCGCTATAACTGCGAAAATAACATCACCGAGATTGAAACCTCCGCCGATTATCATATTCAATACAGCCTTTGCAAGCATATATATTCCTATAATAATTACATAGTTCCTGCCGGTCTGATTATTTGTCTTCATTGTTCATTCTCCTGAGTAAGAAGCATATCAATATCAATTCTTTCTCCGTCTGCCCATACGCCCTCAAGTTTATAGAAATTACGTGCTTCCTTATGGAAAACGTGAACAATAATATCGCCGTAATCAAGTATTATCCAAGTATTTCCGGTATCGGCCTCACGTCTTTCGGGTTCTGTACCGTTCTGTGAGAGCTGAAATTCCACTTCGTCCGCAAGGGTGCGCGCATGAGTATTACTTGTTCCGTTTGCGATTACAAAATAATCCGCAAGGATTGTCAGGTCTGAAATTTTAAGTGCCTGAATATCCTCTCCGCGTTTGCTGTCAAGAGTTCTGATAATAAGATTCAGTTTTTCCTGCTGTGTCATTGTCAATCTTCCTTCCACCATGGTTTTTTGCTTGGGTCTCTCATAGGCTCTGTAGCGTCCTCAATATCATCAAGAGTAGCTCCGGTATCGTCATAGAGTTCGTACTGATATTCAGTTATAAGCTCCACAATAGATGTGTCTTCCTCCGTCATATCTTTCTGATACGGACGATAGTATTTGTTGAGCAGTTCAATAGTAGCCTCTTTATGAACCGAATAGACATCATATATATTTCCGTCGGCGGCGTAAAATTTCGCATCCTCACCCGGAATCATATTCACCTGTACTTCGTCCATATTTATTGTTGATGCAAAATCGGCTATCTTTCCCAAATCGCCGATAGAGAGGTCTGTATACAGAAGACCCTTATCGTATATTTCTTTTATATAGCTGTACAGTTTCAGCCGTCCCTCATTCTCAACGATAGAGAAAAGCTTCTGCATTGCAGCCGCCATGAATTTACGCTGATTCTGCATACGTCCGATATCTCCCTGTATCCATTCCCGACGGAATCGGACGAACCATTCAGCCTGTTCTCCGGTAAGCACGATGTCGCCCTCAGGTATTATCTTGTCTGCCTCATAGATTATCTCATTTTCGACGTGCATCGGGATTCCGCCGATAATATTGACTATATCCACAATATCGAAACAGGCGGTAGTTACATAGGCATCTATAGGGATTCCGAAATTTTCCTGAACAGCGTTTACAGTACGCTGAATAGGCGGCATGATAGTCGGGTCTCCCATAGAGTATATGCTGTTGAATTTACGTGTAACACTTGCGGTATAATCCGGCAGACAGGTATCACGCGGAATCTGTAGTATATTGAGTCCGCCGTGACCGATGTCGAACTGTACGACCCACATTACGTCAGTATTAAATTCTTCTTCGTCAAATCCGAGGAAAAGAATACTGTACTGACCCTCAATAAGCTGCGGCAGGTCAAGACCGTCGTTGAAATCTTCATCAACAGCGTCAGGATTAACATTCAGATTGATATTATCCTTGTTAAGTTTGCCCTCCATAGCAGCCGGCTGCATATTTTTGAAAAAAGTGACAAGAGAAATATTTCCGCCGTTTTCATTGTCGAGGCATATAGGCATATTCAGTACCATAAGCACAACGATGACCAGAGTTGATATAATCGACACAATTTGTATAGTTTTGTTTCCGATTCTTCCGGCTTTTGTTGTGACTTCGCTCTCTGATTCCTGATTCTTGAATTTTCTAATTTTTAATTCTCTGCTTTTTAATTTTTGATTTTTTGATTTTTTCTTTTTCCTGCTCCGACCGTCCGGAACAGCGGATTCTGCATACGCACGTGATTTTTTTCTTTTTACACCTTTACGCGGTTCAGCCTTTTTTCTGCGATGCTGCGGCGGTTCGGCTTCATGCTGACCATGATACTCACCGGTATTGTTCAGTCTTGCAAGAGTTCTCAGCGGCTTAGGTCTATCCTCGGAATTAAATTCATTATTTTCCATTTTTGCCCTCTTTATTTCTTTTTTTCTTCTTTAAGCAGTCGTCTGTAGAAATTATATCCCTCAACAGTACAAGGTGGGAGAACGCCGCCTTTTTTTATTACGCTTTTTATCGAAAATGTAAGAACGGCAAGCATTGCTTCATTTAGGTCTGTATATACTATCCTGCGCATTTTATCAACGTCCTTGTAGTCACGGTCTGCGGAAACAATATCGGCGAGATAGACAATCTCCTCAAGACGTGTCATTCCGGCTCGTCCGACAGTATGGAAACGGACAGAATTGATAATATCAATATCCTCAACGCCGAAACGCGTCTTTATAAAATACGCGCCGGCTACAGCGTGCCACAGCGAACGGGTATCCAGTTCCTCACGACAGACTGTAAATCCGCTTTCCTCAACAAGCCGCCGCTGTTCTGCGGAAGGGAGTTCCTTGCAGACATCATGGAGAAGTCCGGCAAAGTATGCCTTATCGGGGTCTTCTCCGTATTTTTCCGCAAGCTTTCTGCATTCAGCGGCAACATTAAGGGAATGCTGGTATCTTTTCGATGAAAGATTATCTTTCAGATATTTCTTTTTATCATCGGTATTGTAGAACAAAACTCTCACCTCGAATATAAATTACTGGACGTTATATATTGTACTACATTTTTGTCAAGATAGCAAGAGAAATTTTGATTTTCCCGAATTTTTTTTCTGATTTCGGTAGATGATATTTCAACCGGTGAAGCCTGACACAGGATAATTCTTCCGAATTTACACAGGGAAACAGCTTTTCTGTTAAGTTCGTCCATATCGCCGTTTCTGCGTGACACAACCGCAAGGGATACGCTGTTCAGAATATCCTCAAATCTGTACCATGTCTCAAAACAGAGCAGCATATCACTACCCACAAGAAGAAAAAGTTCATCGTTCGGAAAACGTCTGCGAAACTCCTCAACCGTATAGAAAGTATAGCTCTTACGGCAGCTGCGGATTTCATAGTCGCATACGCCGAGTTTTTCGGATACCCGACAGGCAAGCCTGAGCATTTCCAGTCTGTTCTCTGCCGGTGCGTATTCCGCACTTGAACGGTGCGGACTGATAAGCGATGGAACAAGATATATTCTGTCAAGATTCAGTTCCTCCGCCGCAGATAATGCAAGATGTATGTGTCCGTTATGGACGGGATTGAAACTTCCGCCGTATATTCCGATTCTCATTTTGCAGCTTTCGGAATATTCTCTATAACGGGTTCTTTCGGATTGCGCCTGAACAGAACGAATTTGTTTCCGATTACCTGAACTACGTCCGAATCAGTCTGTCCGGCTACTGCGTCAGCAGCTTCTCTTGCAGTCCAGCCGGAATTGTCAAGAACACGCAGTTTTATCAGTTCTCTTTTGCGGAGAGCCTCATTTACCTGACTGCACAGTATTTCAGTAACACCGCCCTTGCCAATCTGAAAAATAGTATCATATTCTGCGGCAATACCGCGGAGATATGCACGTTGTTTACTTGTAAGCATATTCATTCACCTTTTTTCGCAATTTTTTAAAGAATTTCCTGAAAATCCTTTCCGAGCATTTCACAGAATGCTTTCATAGCTCTGCCTCTGTGGCTGATTTCATTTTTTTCATCGGCGGTCATTTCAGCCATTGACTTACTGCCGTACATGAATACAGGGTCATATCCGAAACCGTTTGTACCTCGCTTTTCATATCCGATACTTCCGTCACATCTTCCAGAAACAGTAAACTTCCTGTTATTGTCGATATATGCAATCACACACTGAAATGATGCACTGCGTTTATCTTCCGGAATATCTTTCATTTCATTCAGGAGAGTTTCGCATTCCGTACCTTTCGGCGCATATCTTGCGGAATATACTCCGGGTCTGCCGTCGAGAGCATCTACACAAAGTCCGCTGTCATCAGCTAAAACAGGAATTTTCACAATGTCATACACTGCCTTTGCTTTAATCATCGCATTTTCGGCAAATGTCGAACCGTTTTCCTCCGGTTCGCAGTCTGCGCCGGCGGCTTTCTGTGAGATTACCTCAATTCCCAGCGGAGCAAGTATTTCCATAGCCTCACGGAGTTTGCCAGCATTATTTGTAGCCATAACAATTTTAGTCATTCTTCTTTTTACCTTTCTTTCCGAATAAGCGGCTGAAAAAGCCTTTCTTTTTCTGTTTTCCGCCGGATTCTTCCGGTTCTTCTGATTCTTCCTGAAATTCCTGTTCTTTTTCAGTTTCCGAAACAGATTCAGATTCATGAGTAAATTCAGGCTCAGGAATATATTCAGGTTCAGGAGTATATTCAGGTTCGGGAATAAATTCAGGCTCAGGAACATATTCAGACTCAGGAATATATTCAGGTTCGGGAATAAATTCAGGCTCAGGAACATATTCAGACTCAGGAATATATTCAGGTTCGGGAATAAATTCAGGCTCAGGAACAAATTCAGGTTCGGGAACAAATTCAGGCTCATGAACATATTCAGATTCAGGAATATATTCAGGCTCTGAAATAATTTCAGATTCTTCTGATTCTTTTTCTCCGGCTCTTTCAGCTGCTTTCCGTTTAGCCTCGTCGAGGTCAAACAGAGCATCTACAAACATACGGCTGTCAAATGGCTGTAAATCATCAATCTTTTCTCCCACGCCGATAAGCTTTACCGGTATTCCAAGTTCATTCTTGATTGATATTACAATACCGCCCTTTGCCGTGCCGTCAAGCTTTGTAAGGACTATTCCTGTAATCGGAGCAGTTTCACTGAAAAGCTTCGCCTGACTGACAGCATTCTGTCCGGTTGTCGCATCAAGCACGAGAAGTATCTCACGTGAAGAATCACCGGCTTTGCTGTCTAT
>CAMWRC010000013.1 GCA_947176565.1 uncultured Ruminococcus sp. | reverse complement strand
ATATCAGGAATGCATAAACAAGGCTGATGCATTTTTAAACGCTCTCAAAATGGCAGAGGAGGCAGATTCATGATTCTACTTATTGACAACTACGACAGCTTTTCCTATAATCTTTTCCAGCTTGTGGGAGAAATCGAACCAGATATCAAAGTTATCAGAAATGACGAAATGACTATATCTGAAATCGAACAGCTTTCTCCGGACAGAATTATTATCTCTCCGGGTCCTGGCAGACCGGAAGATGCCGGAATCATCATTGAAGCGGCAAGAACTGTATGCCGGAAAATTCCTACTCTCGGCGTATGTCTCGGACATCAGGCGATATGTGCAGCTTACGGCGCGAAGATAACATATGCAAAAACGCTCATGCACGGCAAGCAGTCGGTTATAAGCTTCTGCGGAAATTCCCCGATTTTCAGGGATATTCCTGAAAATGTACCAGTTGCGCGCTATCATTCACTTGCGGCTGACCCCGCAACACTTCCGGACTGCCTTGAAGTTACAGCAATTGCGGACGACGGAGAAATCATGGCGGTTCAGCACAGAGAATACCCGATTTACGGCGTACAGTTCCACCCAGAATCAATTATGACTCCGGACGGAAAAACAATGCTTACCAATTTTATTAATCTTTAAGGAGATGTTATTCATGATTAAAGAAGCTATTGTTAAAATCGTTGACAAGCAGGATTTATCCTACGATGAAGCTTATGAAGTAATGTCAGAAATCATGTCCGGACAGACTTCACCTACTCAGAACGCCGCTTTCCTCGCGGCTCTTTCAACCAAAAGCGCAAAAGCCGAAACTATTGATGAAATCACAGGCTGCGCGGCAGCTATGCGCGATGCGGCTGTGAAATTCGACAGCTCTGGACTTGACCTGCTTGAAATCGTCGGCACAGGCGGCGATAATGCCCACAGCTTCAATATTTCCACCACTTCCGCAATGGTAATTGCGGCTTCCGGAGTTCTCGTCTCAAAGCATGGAAACCGTGCAGCTTCCTCGCTTTCCGGAACTGCTGACTGCCTTGAAGCACTTGGCATAAATATTAATCTTGAACCGGAAAAATGCCGCGAAATGCTGGAAAAGACAAATTTCTGCTTCTTTTTTGCTCAGAAGTACCACACGTCCATGAAATACGTGGGCGGAATCAGAAAAGAACTCGGAATCCGTACAGTTTTCAATATCCTCGGACCGCTGACAAATCCTGCGTCCCCGAAACATCATCTTCTCGGAGTTTATGATTCCTCACTCCTTGAAACCGTGGCACAGGTTCTCATGAAACTCGGTTCGGAAAGCGGAATGGTAGTCTACGGTAAAGATAAACTGGACGAAATCTCGCTGTCCGCCCCTACAATGATTTGCGAATATAAAAACAGCTGGCTGAAAAATTATGAAATCACGCCGGAACAGTTCGGATTTGAACGCTGTACTAAGAACGATTTGCTCGGCGGTACTCCGGCGGAAAATGCAGAGATTACACGCGGAATCCTGTCCGGCAAGATTCAGGGTCATAAGAGAAATACCGTTCTCCTGAATGCCGGAGCTTCTATTTATTCCGGCGGGAAAGCTGATTCATTCGCCGACGGTGTGAAGCTTGCGGCTGAACTCATTGACAGCGGAAAGGCTCTTGAAACTCTCGAAAAAGTAATCGCAGTATCAAACAGCTGAGGTGAAAATATGAATATTCTTGAACAGCTTGCGGAATATGCGGTTTATCGCTCCGCACAGAATCAGCAGAAAATTTCGTTCGATGAAATGAAATCCCGTGCATTATCGCTCCCCTCCGGAAGCTTTGAATTTGAAAATGCACTGAAAAAATCCGGTATTTCGTTTATCTGCGAATGCAAGAAAGCCTCTCCGTCAAGGGGCGTTATTGCGGAATATTTCCCGTATCTGCAAATTGCGCGCGATTATGAAAAAGCCGGCGCGGACTGCATTTCCGTTCTCACTGAGCCGAAATGGTTTCTCGGAAGTGACGAATATCTCCGCGAAATTGCGGCAGAAGTACGAATACCATGCATACGCAAGGACTTTATCATTGACGAATATATGATATATGAAGCTAAAATTCTCGGAGCAAAGGCGGTTCTGCTGATATGCTCGATACTCTCTCCGGAGCAGATTGAATCATATATCAGAATATGCGATAAACTGGGAATTTCCGCACTCGTGGAAGCCCACGACGAAAACGAAATAAAAATCGCCCTGAAATGCGGCGCACGTATTATCGGCGTGAATAACCGGAATCTCAGTGATTTTTCCGTTGATACAGGCAACAGCCGCCGGCTTCGGGATCTTGTTCCGCCGGAAGTGATTTTCGTATCGGAAAGCGGCGTGAAATCGGCAGAAGATGTGGAAATACTTCGGAATATCGGTGCAGATGCGGTGCTTATCGGTGAAACACTTATGAGAGCAGAGGATAAAACCGCTAAACTTGCGGAATTAAGGGGCATGGCATGATTAAAATAAAAATATGCGGTCTTAGACGTGATACTGATATAGAATACGCAAATATCCTGATTCCTGATTATATCGGCTATGTTTTCGCAAAAAAAAGCAGGCGTTATATTTCGCCTGAGCAGGCGGCGGAACTTACGGAAATGCTTGACAGCAGAATTATTCCTGTGGGAGTTTTTGTTGATTCCCCTGTGGACGATGTTATAAATCTCGCTGAATCGGGAATTATAAAAATCGCACAGCTTCATGGCAGTGAAAATGAGGAATATATTTCACAGCTCCGCAAAAAAAATATTACCGTAATAAAGGCTTTTATAGTTAAATCCGAAAACGATATTGAGCTTGCCAATAATTCAACTGCTGATTATGTGCTTCTTGATGCAGGCATGGGTGAGGGAAAAGCCTTTGATTACAGATTGCTGAAAAATACCGCAAGACCGTATTTTCTTGCCGGCGGACTGTCTCCGGAAAATGCAGACAAGGCGGCAATGCTGAATCCCTATGCCGTTGATGTAAGCTCCGGCATTGAAACAGACGGATTCAAGGATTTTGATAAGATGAAAGAATTTATAGATTCCATAAGAAAGGATTGATTAACAATGTCACAGTCAAAAGGACGTTTCGGCATTCACGGCGGACAGTATATCCCCGAAACTCTTATGAATGCCGTCATTGAACTGGAAAAAGCATACAATCACTATAAAGACGACCCTGAATTCAACAGCGAACTCACACAGCTTTTCAACGAATATGCCGGCAGACCGTCAAATCTCTACTTTGCAGAAAAGCTTACGCGTGAACTGGGCGGCGCAAAAATCTATCTTAAACGTGAAGATTTGAATCATACCGGCTCGCATAAAATAAATAATGTTCTCGGTCAGGCTCTACTTGCGAAAAAAATGGGAAAAACACGCCTTATCGCCGAAACCGGAGCAGGTCAGCATGGCGTTGCTACTGCTACTGCCGCCGCACTTCTGGGAATGGAATGCGTTGTATTCATGGGTGAAGAAGATACAAAACGTCAAGCTCTCAATGTATACAGAATGAAACTTCTCGGCTCTGATGTAATTCCTGTAAAATCCGGAACTGCTACTCTTAAAGATGCGGTTTCAGAAGCTATGCGCGAATGGACTTCACGTATCAGCGATACGCATTACTGTCTCGGCTCTGTAATGGGTCCGCACCCGTTTCCGACGATTGTCCGCGATTTTCAGGCGGTTATTTCCCGTGAATCCCGTCAGCAGATACTCGAAAAAGAGGGCAGACTTCCCGATGCCGTGATTGCCTGTGTAGGCGGCGGCTCAAATGCAATAGGAAGTTTCTATCACTATATTCCTGATAAAGATGTCCGTCTTATCGGCTGTGAAGCGGCTGGACGCGGAATTGATACATTTGAGACGGCAGCAACCGTGAATACCGGAAAAATCGGAATTTTCCACGGTATGAAATCATATTTCTGTCAGGACGAATACGGTCAGATTGCGCCGGTATATTCCATTTCGGCAGGTCTTGATTATCCGGGCGTGGGTCCGGAACACGCATATCTTCATGATACAGGACGTGCGGAATATGTTCCCGTAACAGATGACGAAGCCGTGAACGCGTTTGAATATCTCTCACGCGTTGAGGGCATCATTCCGGCTATAGAATCGGCACACGCTGTAGCATATGCCATGAAGCTTGCTCCGACTATGGATAAGGATAAGATAATCATTATAACTATTTCAGGACGCGGCGACAAGGACTGCGCGGCAATTGCACGTTACAGAGGAGAAGATATATATGAGTAATATCAGAAAAGCATTTGAAAACGGAAAAGCATTTATTCCGTTTATTACCTGCGGCGACCCCGATATTGAAACAACAGCAGAAATTGTACGCGCCGCGGCTGAAAACGGCGCGGACCTTATTGAACTTGGTATACCATTCTCTGACCCGACCGCTGAGGGTCCGGTGATTCAGGGTGCAAATATCCGCTCTCTTGCCGCTGGAACTACAACCGACAAGATTTTTGAACTCGTTTCAGAAATCCGGAAAGATGTTAAAATTCCGCTTGTCTTCATGACATACGCAAACGTTGTATTCTCATACGGTGCGGAACGCTTCATGTCAAGATGTAAGGAAACCGGAATCGATGGCATTATTCTTCCTGACCTGCCGTTTGAGGAAAAAGAGGAATTTACTGAACCAGCCGGAAAATACGGAATAGATATGATTTCACTTATCGCTCCTACTTCTGCTGACAGAGTATCAATGATTGCAAAGGAAGCGCAGGGATTCATATACATAGTATCAAGTCTCGGAGTTACAGGCATGAGAAGTGAAATAAATACAAATATCTGCGATATTGTACGCGTAATACGTGAAAATACAGACGTTCCGTGCGCTGTAGGATTCGGAATATCAAAGCCGGAACAGGCTAAAGCTATGGCGAATATATCAGACGGTGCAATTGTCGGCTCGGCAATCATAAAAATCATGGAGAAATATGACAAGGATTCGCCCCACTATGTCGGCGAATATGTCAGACTGATGAAAGATGCTGTTTCGGGAATATAACTTATGGAATATATGAATAAAAAACTATCCGAACATGAATTTATTACACCGCCAGACCACATTAATTTCAAAGCAAAAAAATTATTCGGTGACTGCGGAAAAATCATTGATGGTTCCGTTGCCTATATTTCATTGGGCGGAGGCGGTCCTGTGGAACAGCATACACATGAACACAATCATCTTTTCATAGTTATTCAGGGAGAAGCTAAAATTCTTTTAGCTGATAAAACAATAATTATAAAGAAAAATGAAAGTTTTCTTGTTAATGGCACTATTCCTCATTCCGTTTGGAATAATTATGACGGTGAAACAATTATGATAGGAATCACAGTATCATAAAATTCAATTTGTTTTTGCAGTTGACATTATAAAAATAATATGTTATAATTTCTGATATAATAATAGAGGTGAAAAATATTGAAAAATACTTTCGGAAATAATATCGCTGTTACTCTTTTCGGAGAAAGCCACGGAACTGCTATAGGTGCGGTTCTTGACGGTATGCCTGCCGGAATCTCCGTTGATACTGAATTTATCGCACGTCAGATGTCGCTCCGGAAATCCGTCGGAGCTATATCAACCGCAAGAAAAGAAGCTGATGAAGTAAAAATCGTCAGCGGAGTCGTGAACGGATTCACTACAGGTACGCCGATTACTTTTATCATAGAAAATCAGGATACCCGAAGCCATGATTACGGAGAACTTGCATACAAAGCACGCCCCGGTCATGCTGATTTCACCGCTGAAATGAAATACGGCGGATTTCAGGATTTCAGAGGCGGCGGACATTTCTCAGGACGGATTACCGCAGGACTCGTCGCTGCCGGAGCTGTGGCAATTTCCGCACTGAAAGAACATGGAATAACCGTCGGAACTCATATACTTTCATGCGGAGGAGTCAGAGACAGAAATTTCGGCGATGTTCAGGCTGATGTTGATTATCTTGACGGACTGGAATTTGCAGTTCTCGACAGTTCAAAAGAAGCAGAAATGAAATCCTCAATCATGGCGGCAAAGACTGACGGCGATTCCGTAGGCGGAATCCTTGAAACTGCTGTATATGGTATGCCTGCCGGTTATGGTGAACCGTGGTTCGATACGGTTGAGGGAATGCTTTCCCATGCTCTTTTCAGTATTCCGGCGGTAAAGGGCGTTGAGTTCGGAGCAGGATTCGGATATGCAGATATGCGTGGAAGTCAGGCAAATGACCCGTTCAGAAATTCCGAAGGCAGAATCGTAACAGAAACAAATAACTGCGGAGGAATCCTCGGCGGAATAACCGACGGAATGCCAGTAATATTCCGCTGTGCTGTGAAACCCACGCCGTCAATATACAAAGAGCAGAACACCGTAGATATGAGAGACGGAAGCAATACCACACTGAAAATACAGGGCAGACATGATCCTGCAATAGTTCACCGCGCGCGTGTTGTTGTTGACAGCATCACGGCACTGGTGATGTATGATTTTCTTTCAGCAAAATAATCTTATTAAATAATGTTCTTAGAAAGGATTGAAAAATATGCCGATGAATCTCGTAAGGGAACTTCCGCGTCCCTCCGAAATAAAAGAAAAATATCCGGTTTCGCCGGAACTTGCTGAAATAAAGGCAAAGCGCGATGAGGAAATAAAAGCTGTATTCCGCGGAGATGACAGCAGATTTATATTGATAATCGGACCGTGTTCGGCTGATACGGAAGAACCGGTTCTTGATTATATCACACGTCTCAGGGAATTGCAGGAAAAGGTCAAGGATAAAATTCTCATAATTCCGAGAATATACACCGGAAAGCCCCGTACTACCGGAGACGGCTATAAGGGAATGCTCCACCAGCCTAATCCAACCGGTATGCCCGACCTTTCCAGCGGAATCGCTGCCGTGCGTAATCTCCATATAAAGGCACTCGCGGAAACCGGATTCACTGCCGCCGATGAAATGCTTTATCCCGAAAATTATAGTTATCTTGATGATATTCTTGCATATGTTGCAGTAGGCGCAAGGTCAGTTGAGAATCAGCAGCACAGACTTGTATCAAGCGGAGTTTTGATTCCGGTAGGAATGAAAAATCCAACAAGCGGCGATATTTCAGTAATGATGAACGCTATCACAGCGGCACAGCACGCTCATGCTTTTATTTACCGTGCAAGCGAAGCCAAAAGTGACGGCAATCCATATGCCCACGCAATTCTCCGCGGATATGTCAATGACAGAGGGCAGTCATTCCCGAATTATCACTATGAGGATTTGTATCGTCTTTCGGAAATTTATGCTGAAAAGAATCTGAAAAATCCTGCTCTTATCGTTGATACGAATCATTCAAATTCCGGCAAGCAGTATCTCGAACAGATACGCATTGCAAAGGAAATACTTCACAGTATGCGCCACAGCGAAGATATAAATAAACTTGTCAAGGGACTTATGATAGAAAGCTATATTGAGGACGGAAATCAGAAAATCGGCGAATGCGTCTACGGAAAGTCAATCACAGACCCGTGTCTCGGCTGGGAAAAATCAGAAAGACTTGTACTTGATATTGCAGAGCTTCTGTAATTTATGAGTAAATATTATGAAACAGTTGACGAGATAAATTCCAAAATCGAGAAAAACAATGATTTGTATGATAAGATTTTCAAGGGATATTCGGTAATATGTTCTGTCTACATAATACCGTGTATTATTCAGCTTTTTGTCTCTATGAACATCTTTGCATTAATTGATATAATCACAGTTGTACTCGTATTTTTAAGCGGATATTTCAGCTATTGCCTTAAAAGCAACAAGTGGTGTATCGTAACCGGATTTTGTATGATGTACAGTATAGCATTCGGCGATGACAATGATACCTTCATCGAAACATTAATATATCGTTTAGGGTGGACGGACTTTGAAATAAATTCGCTTATGTTTATTCCTACTATTCTTTTAATGCTTCTTACCATATACTGCAACCAGAAATATAAAGATTTAACCGTACAGCGGCGTTGTTATATAGACCGTTATCGTGAAAAGGAACTTATCGCACAGCGTATAGCAAGCGTTGAAAAAAGTTCAGCAGCACCAATGAGCAGAATAAAAAAATATATGGTACTGATATGGAATCTTTTAACAGTTCCGCGGCATCTTCAAACAGCGTAAAAAACAGCTGTATGGACGATATTTAATATTTATGACAAATACCGCACAATATCGTGCGGTATTTTGTGAAACAGAAAAAAATTATTGTTTTTCGATAATTAAGTATTGACAAATAATATTTTGTATGTTATAATGGAATCACAACATAAAGGAGCGCGTTTTTTATGTGGACTAAAACCAAATCCCTGTTTCTTTCAAGAATCCTCACGGTATGTACTGCCGGCGTATTCCTGATACTCACATTCTTTGTGCCTGCGCTTTCACGCTGGTATGAACAGGTATCAGCAGGCTCAGGATTTTTCGGGAACAATATATTTATGCCTGTCTGTATCGGGCTGTATATCGCCGAAATATTCGCCTTTGCCGCACTCTGGAATCTTCACCGGCTTCTCGAAAACATCAACAAGGGCATTGTTTTCGATGACTGCAACTCCCGCTGTCTCCGGCGGATTTCATGGTCTTGTATGTTCGCCGGAATCATTTTCACTGTTATAGGTCTGTGGAGGTTTGTTTTTCTTATGGCGGCTTTTATGGCGTTTATGCTGGGTCTTGTCATGCGTGTTCTCAAAAATGTATTTGAGAAAGCAGTCGAGATAAAATCCGAAAATGATTTTACAATATAAGGAGGAATAAACTATGCCTATTATTGTAAATCTTGATGTTATGATGGCAATCCGGAAAATATCATCTCAGGAACTTGCCGAAAAAATCGGAATTACTACGGCTAATCTGTCAATCTTGAAAACCGGAAAGGCTAAAGCTGTCAGATTTTCCACGCTTGAAAAAATATGCGATGTGCTTGACTGCCAGCCGGGAGATATTCTTGAATTCAGAAAGGAACATGATTAAGAAAGGATTCCCTATGAATAATACAGATAATATAATCAATCCGGATAATACCGCTGATTTCAGCGAATCCGACGAAAACAGCATAATTGAAAATTCCGATACTTCCAGTATTGAATCAGAAAACAGACCGGTATTCACATTGACTCAGAAAATTTTCGCATTTATTTTTGCAGTTCTTGCTTTTGTATTTGTGGAATTTGTAGTATTCCGAATGGCTGGATTTATTGCAACTGGATTCTATATTGCAGTTATAACTTCCGCGATAGTTTTCCTGAAAAAGAATAACTGCCGCTTCACGAAAATAAACGCAATAATGGCAGTTATTCTGTATCTTTTCAGCATTGTTTTCTCGATAACTGATAATATGCTGATTAAATTCCTTGATTTTGTATTTCTGTTCTTTTACGGCGCGTATTTTGTATACTCCGCAGCCGAAGAATCAAAGGAAACCGAACGTTTCCTGCCGTTTGCGCTGTGTAAGGTGATTTTTGAATATCCGTTCTCCAATTTTGGTATGCAGGTACTTGCTGCTAAATCAGCAGTAAGAAATTCAAAATTCACGCATAATCTTAAGCTTATCATAATTGGGCTTGTTCTTGCGGGGATTCCGACAATTGTTGTTGCCGGACTGCTTTCCTCAGCAGATGATAATATCAAAAATTTCCTGAACGGAATATTTGACGGAATCTTATCAGAGGACGGATTCACGGTATTTCTGCATTTTATACTTTCGCTTCCGTGCGGACTTTATCTGTACGGTATGTTTTATGGAAGCTTCCGGAAAGACCGCAACAGGCTTAATTATGAAAACTGCGAAGCCGTTCAGAACGGAGCAAGATTTGTTGATAATATCATTCTGTACACTGCTGTAACGCCGATACTGATTCTCTATGTTATATTTTTCATATCTCAGGGAAGCTATTTTCTGTCTGCATTTACCGGATCACTTCCGGACGGCTACAGCTATTCAGAATACGCAAGAAAGGGATTTTTTGAACTCTGTGCCGTAACTGTAATCAATCTGTTCGCAATAATAATAATGAGCGTATTTGCCAAAAAGGGCGGAAAATCCAAATCCGGAACAATGAAAACCTATATCACGATAATCAGTGTATTCACCATAATTCTCATTGCCGTTGATATAAGCAAGATGGTTATGTATATTTCTGAATTTGGTCTTACAAGGCTCAGATTCTATACAACATGGTTCATGCTTCTGTGCGCAGCGATATTCGTGCTTGTAATTGTACGGACATTCCGTCCGGAAATGAACATTGCCGGAAAGCTTACCGGAGCATTCGTGATTATGTTCGGACTGCTCTGTTTCAGTTCGCCGGACAGCCTGATAGCAGCGTATAATATTGAGATGTACAACGCCGGCTATCTTGAGGAACTTGATACAAGCCTGCTCCTTGACCTTTCCGCTGACGGAATACTCACGGCTTACAGAAAAGGAGCTGTATCGGCAGATGATATATACAGATACAGTGATGTCAATCCATACGAAAAAATGGATATTCCGTCAATCCGTGCAGGAATATTAATTAAAAATCTGGTGGATATTCCGGAAATCATGTCAGAAAGTTCAGTTAAAAATCCGTCGTCTGATTCGTGACTGGAAGTTTATCAATCTGTTTTGCCTCATAACGCTGAATAGTAAGCGCATCAATGGGAGAAAGTCCCGATTCGCCGTCAACATCACTGTTCAGCATTCCCTGCTCCGAAAGCCTATATTTATCGCCGTTGCCTAAAACCTGCAAAATAAGCGTAGCATCGGCAACAGTAACCTCTCCGTCACAGTTTGAATCTCCCCATGCCGTAATGTCGGATTCCGTGGGTTTTTCTGTGGGATTTTTCGTAGGATTCTCAGAAGATTCTCCGCCGTCCTGATTTATAGGATATGATTTCAAATCCGGAAGTTCATCAAGAGTAATGCAGTAATCGCTCTGATATATCTCCACCAGATTATCAAGCGGATTATTCTGCTCGCTGGTGAGATAATTCATATACCACGGGCAGAAATACAGCCACGCCGCTTTATCATTGACAAGATTTTCAAGGGACGGAATGGAATCGTTTTCAGACATGGCAACCATTTTCTGACCGTCTGTACTTTGAACCAGACTGTAGAACGTTGATGAAATCGAACTCAGATTAGGAAGTCCGTCAACAGCATTATATTTATCATATCCTACAATGTCAACAATATCATCTCCGGGATACCATTCTGGAGATGTCGGGAATGTATAGCCTGTCCAGACCCAAATCAGATTGTCGAGACCGTATTCATTTGTAAGCTTATCATAAAGCAGACGATATAGTTTCTTGCATGGTTCTGCACCCTCAGCACCCCACCAGAACCAGCCGCCCTCTGCTTCATGGAGCGGTCTCCACAAAATCGGAACGTCAGCTTCTTTCAGCTTTGTGAGTTCCTTAGCAATGAGTTCAATATCTGACAGCAGAACTTTATTTTCCCATGTACCGTCTTTCAGGGCATTTGTAACGCTGAACGTTGTATATGTTGCGCTTGCGGATTCAACATAAAATGCAGTATCGGTGCTTCCCTCCTCGCATGGAACATTCCAGTGCCAAGTCACTGTTGCGATTCCCTTGTATTTATTAGTCCATTCGATACATCTTTCGGGAGCATCATCGCGCCATTCGGACGTTGTATTATAAGCCAACAGGTCAATTCCGCGGATTGCCGGCTGTTTTCCGGTTTTGTCAAGAATATATTCAAATTCCGCTTCATTGTCTTTGATATAAGTATCAGGGTCGTTCCATGAATTATAATTGTGCGAACCGCAGTATTCCTGCTGACCGGCAAGAATATGATTCCCGTACATATCGCAGAGATAGCTGTACAGTCGTTTTGCAGAATCAGAAGCATTCGGATTTGATAACTTTTTTGTCGGTGAAAGATTTGTAATCTTTTCGTCTGCCGGTTTCAGTGTAAGATAATCATAATAGGCATATCCCCAGTATGCTTTGAGTTCGATAGTATTCTTACCCTTTCTGAGATTGACAACGCCGCCGGAAATTTCTTCAAAAGATGTATTATACGGGAAACTCAGTTCTCCCTGATTCACGCCGTTGATATTGAGATACTGTACTTTCTTGTTCGGGTCGCTTGGTTCGCAGTAACTGATGTTCATCTCATACAGACCGGCTTCCGGAACATCAACTTCCACGCTGAGGGTAGTACCTTTCTGGTCGAGATATGCGAATCCGTTTCCGGAGAATCCTGAAAAATCGGCATTTTCCGGCATTTTATCCGCCGGAATATCATCAGCACCGGAATAAACAGCTCCTCCGCTGATGATACCGTCCTCAAATTCATATTTCATCACATTATCAGCCGCCGAAACAGGAATTGCAGACGTAATTGAAACTGCTGAAATAACTGCGGCAAGAACAGCTGATGTTAATTCTGATATATTTTTTCTCATGCTAATCTCTCCTTTATATTAATC
>CAMWRC010000012.1 GCA_947176565.1 uncultured Ruminococcus sp. | reverse complement strand
AATCATAAGAAATTCAGCAAAGGAAAAATAAGAAATAAACTTTATAATATTGACATAAAGGAAGTGATATAGTAAAATGTAATTATATTATAATTACAAGTGTTCCACGTGGAACAATCCAGTGGAACAGTGAAAGGATTTTTCTGTATGAATAACGAAGATACTACTATACTTGTTGTTGACGACGACCACGATATTGTAAATGCTATCGCTGCACTTCTGGAACGTGAGGGCTACAGAATACGCAAGGCATATAACGGACTTGAAGCACTTGACGAACTTATACATAACGAAGTACAGCTGATACTTATAGACATAATGATGCCTAAAATGGACGGCTTATCAGCTATGATGAAAATACGTACCACTAAAAATATTCCGATAATCGTACTGTCTGCAAAATCCGAGGACAGCGATAAAATCCTCGGTCTTTCCATGGGAGCTGATGACTATATCACAAAACCATATAATCCTATGGAACTGACTGCACGAGTTCAGGCGAATCTCCGCCGTTATCTCAGTCTCGGAGCGGCAGACAGCGTAAAGAAAAATTCAGTAATCAGAATAGGCGGTCTTGTTCTTGACAGGGACGAAAAACAGGTGTATGCAGACGGGGAGGCGGTGAAGCTCACAGCGACAGAATACAAAATAACAGAACTTCTTATGGAAAATGCAGGACGTATATTTTCAGCTGAGGAAATATACAGCAGAATCTGGAATGAGGATTCATATTCAGTTGAAAATACAGTAATGGTACATATCCGGCATATACGTGAAAAAATTGAAATCAACCCGAGTGACCCCCGTTATCTCAAAGTCGTATGGGGAATAGGCTACAAAATAGAAAGGCAGGGAAATAAAAATGGTATTAAAACATAAAATAACAAGAATAACCGCATTTATTGTAAGCTGTATACTTGTTGTAACAGGTGCTTTCAGCGTCCTGAAAATCGCGAACAAAGCCAACAGCTTTTATGATAACCGTATAATCTCAACATATGAAATCAGCGAGGATATTAATGAGATTTACCGGAAACTCTGGATAATCGGCGTTATGTATCTGAGAAACTGCGACAAAAACGGAAACTTTACCGGAACAAAAGAACTGGAAGAAAATACAATATTTGAACTTAAACGCTATGGCTGTATGGATACAAACGGAAATCTTGCTTTAACCGGAAATACTCCCGACGGCTATGTATACAGTGTTTCCTATGACGATGCAGAATTTACGAATACGGACAAGGCAATAGAAAACGATGAATATACTTTCCGGAGATATGAGGACTATATAGATATGCCGTCAATATGCAACTGGTCATATTCTATCTACAATTTCAACTGGTATGAGACCAATTACGGAATGACATATTATGAAATTCCCGATAGAAGCACAGCAGTTTATGATTTCGATACAGACGGTATGAGCAGTATCAAAGACAGAAAAGGAGCTGTTATATATTATAACACTGATGGCACAACTCCCATACCTGAAGAAGCTCTCGGAAATGAATCGATAAATTTTAACGATGTTATAGAAAATTCAGCTTACTATGATAGAGCCGGAAACCGAGTCGTATATGACGAATACGGAAATCGAATCATACATGAAGAAGACGAAGATATTGTACAGGATTATGAGTTCGTATCTTCTGTTCCGGAGGGCAGCATTTATGTTTACCGTGACGGAGAATTTCAGAGAGTAAAGTCAAATAATTTCTCGCAGAAAGCAGGTCTGGAACAATCTCTTACAATATCAATAAGGCCTGATTCCGAAAAAATTGCAGAATATCAAAACTATATTGCAGCTGAATCAGCCTTTGACCAGGATATATTTCACTCACTGGTCGACTGTATTCCTGTATTTGCAATCGCAATTCTGCTTATGATATACTTTTTCGCTGCAGGCGGCTACAGCATTAAGGAAAAGAAATTCGTAACGGGTCGTTTTGACAAGCTGTTTGTGGAATTGCCTATTATTATTGCAGGCGTGGCAGTATGTTTCGGAATAATATACGTAGCGGAATATTATGATATTACTAAATTTTTCAAAAATTACTATGATGAAAGTATAGTATATATAATCTATTCAGCGGTATTCGGTATTGTTTTCGCTGTATTCGGGATCTGCATGAACAGTATCATTATACGAATGAAATGCAGAACTTTATTCAAGACTTCTCTTATAGCAAGATGTACAAAATTTGTGTGTGTTCGGTTAAAGAAATTATATGTAATAATCTGTGAACGATTCAGAAAATTATGTAAAAATATTTCAGATTCCAGAATAAGCCGTGATATGATGAAAAATAATAAAATCGTCCGGAATTTCGTTTTACGTATTATACTTGCACTTATTCTTGAATTTTTTGTACTCCTTGTAGGATTGGGCTGTGAGGAATTTGTCGTATTTGTAATAGGAAGTATAATCGTAATAGGATTGTATGTATATCTTAGTCTGAACGATATAAATGCAATGGACAGACTTTGCAGTCATATATCCGATATGAACAGCGGTAATTACATCAGTCGCAAAGAGGAAGAAAAATCATTGATATATGTTCCCACGGAAAAGCTTAATAATATTTCTGCCGGAATACAAGCTGCTGTTGACCGTCAGATTAAATCGGAACGCATGAAAATAGATTTAGTAACGAATGTTTCACATGATTTGAAAACTCCTCTGACATCAATTATCAGTTATATTGATTTGCTTTCATCGGAAGAACTTGAAGCCTCTGCACGTGATTATGTTACGGTAATTCAGCAGAAATCAGAACAGCTTAAAATAATGGTTGCGGATTTATTTGACCTTGCAAAAGCGACAAGCCGTACTGATGTCAATCTTGAGCAGATAGATGCGGTTATTCTTACGGAGCAGGTTCTGGCGGATTCAGAGGACAGAATAAAATTATCCGGTAAAGAACTGCGCAAGGATATACAGATTAAGACAGCACTGATAACAGCAGACGGAAAGCGTATGTATAGAGTATTACAGAATCTTATTGACAATGCGCTGAAATATTCCCTTGACGGAACACGTATATATCTGACAGTAACGGGCGAAAAAGGAGACTGTGTAATATCGCTGAAAAATATTGCATCGTATGAAATGACATTCTCACCTGACGAAATAACTGAACGTTTCACACGCGGAGACGAATCAAGAACTACTGACGGAAACGGTTTAGGTCTTTCGATTGCAAAAAGCTTCACGGAAGCGAGCGGCGGACAGTTCAGAGTTTCAGTTGACGGAGATTTATTCAAAGCTGAGATAAGATTCAAGGTTCTTATTCAAAATAATATATCAAATAATATATAATTTATAATATATTATAATAAAGTGTGTTCATATAAAAAATGCTGTACGGATTAATTTCCGCACAGCATTTTTGCTGTTTATATTATTATTCCTGTGCAAGGATTTCCTTGTAGAACTCAGAATAATCCGTGCGTCCCTGCTTTGTAAATTCAATAGCTGTACGTGGGTGTTGATTCAGCAGACCTGTCATGAGATACTGGAAATCATATCCCCATACTGCGCCGGTTTCACGGACAGCAGGCATATTTTTTTCAATAAACTGGATAGCCGGATAAACGTTATACTTAGGATTTTTCAGAAATCCGAGAAGCAGTTCCATAGCGCAGTTTCCGGCACCGCGACCCATTGCGGCGTATGTTGCATCAAGCCAGTCAACGCCGTCACCGACAGCTTCAATAGTATTTGCGAAAGCAAGCTGCTGATTATTATGAGCATGGATTCCAAGTTTTTTGCCGTATTTTTCGGCGTATTCTTTATAGATATTGACAGTGCGTGCAATCTGTTCCGGATAGAGAGAGCCGAAGCTGTCAACTATGTAGAATACATCTACCGGAGATTTTCCGAGAATTTCGAGAGCCGCCTCAATATCCGATTCACGGGCATTTGAAATAGCCATTATATTGCAGCTTACTTCATATCCCTTTGATTTTGCGTCCTCAATCATGCTTACAGCGGTTGGTATCTGGTGAAGATATGTTGCCACGCGCACGAGGTCTATCGGACTTTCTGAACGGTCATGAATATCATTTTTATAGTCGCAGCGTCCGACATCAGCCATAACGGCGATTTTCAGGTCGGTATTATTTTCGCCGACAATTGAGCGGATATATTCATCATTGCAGAACTTGCACGGACCGAATTTATCAACGTCGAACATGGATTTATCGCCTTTGTAGCCAAATTCCATATAATCAACGCCGGCGCGGATATTTGCAAGATAGAGAGCTTTCACGAAATCATCGGAAAAGCGGAAATCATTCACAAGACCGCCGTCGCGGAGGGTTGCATCAAGAACTTTAATATCAGCTCTGTAATCCATAAGTTTTGAAACATCTTTCATAGTAAAAAATCCTTTCATATATACTTTATCGCTTTAAAGCAGATTCGATACTGCCTATATAGTATATCACATTATTTCTGATTTGTCAACTATGCGATTTTTAAGAAAATAAGTACAATAATTGTATTATTTCTTGCATTTTATATTATACTGTGATATAATTGTATTGGATTTTTTATAAATCCTCTGAATTTCCCAATAATACGAATGGAGTTGAATAAATGGAGAATATTGTAAGCTTGCAGAATATCATCATGGAATTTGAGGACGGCGAACAGATACTCAAAAATATCAGCCTTGATATAAAGGACAAGGAATTTGTTACATTTCTTGGACCGTCAGGCTGTGGAAAGACTACCACGCTCAGAATAATCGCAGGATTTTTAGAGCCGAAAAGCGGTGATGTTCTTTTCGAGGGAAAACGTATAAACGGTATGCCTCCGCATAAACGGAATGTCAATACAGTATTCCAGAGATATGCGCTGTTTCCTCATCTGAACGTATACGAAAATATTGCGTTCGGACTGCGCGTAAAGAAAGTTCCGGAAAAGGAAATCGTCCGGCGTGTAGGTGAAATGCTGGAAATTGTGAATCTTATGGGATATGAAAAACGCTCCGTGAACAGACTTTCCGGCGGTCAGCAGCAGAGAGTTGCAATCGCAAGAGCATTGGTGAATCACCCGAAGGTACTGCTCCTTGATGAACCGCTCGGCGCACTTGATTTGAAACTCCGCAAGGAAATGCAGATAGAACTGCGCAAAATACAGCAGGAACTTGAACTTACATTCATATACGTAACACATGACCAGGAAGAAGCCCTTACCATGAGCGACAGCATTGTTGTTATGAATAATGGTTCTATACAGCAGATTGGTTCACCGACGGATATATACAACGAGCCGGTCAATGCATTTGTTGCTGATTTCATAGGCGAAAGCAATATAATAAGCGGAACTATGCCGGAAGATTTCGTTGTTGAATTTAACGGCAGGAAATTTGAATGCGTTGACAGCGGATTCAATGCCGGTGAAAGAGTCGATGTCGTCATACGTCCGGAAGATGTGAAGATTATTCCGGCAGATAAGGCTAAACTTACAGGTATTGTCAAATCCGTAGTATTTAAAGGCGTTCACTATGAAATGATAATTGACGGCAAGGAACATAAATGGACAGTGCATTCCACAAAAGCGGAATCAGCCGGAAGTATGGTAGGAATGAATTTCGCGCCGAGTGATATTCACATCATGAAAAAAACGGAGGAATAAAAAATGAAACTGAAATATTTTTCCGCACCGTATCTTGTATGGATGATAGTATTTATACTTGTTCCTCTGCTTATGATTGCCTACTTTGCATTTACAGGTGATGACGGTGGATTTACCGTGAAATATATTTCCGATGTCGGACAGTATGCTAATATATTTGTCCGCTCGATATGGCTTTCGCTGATAGCCACAGCAATATGCCTTGTTATTGCATATCCGGTAGCATTTATACTTTCGCGTATGGAAAAGCATAAACAGGGTACTATGCTCATGATAGTAATGCTTCCGATGTGGATGAATTTTCTGCTCCGGACATACGCATGGATGACTCTTTTAGGAAATAACGGAATAATAAATTACATACTCGGTCTTGTCGGTCTCGGACCGTACAAGCTTATAAATACCTCCGCTGCGGTGGTTCTGGGAATGGTATATAATTATCTGCCGTTCATGATACTTCCGCTTTACTCTGTCATGGAGAAGATAGACAAGAGTATGTTTGAAGCTGCCGACGATCTCGGGTGCAGTTCCGTGCAGACTCTTTTCCGCGTGATAGTTCCGCTGAGTATGCCCGGAATCACTTCCGGAATTACTATGGTTTTTGTACCGGCAATTTCCACGTTTATTATTTCCCGTATGCTTGGCGGCGGCTCAAATCTTCTCATAGGCGACCTCATTGAAATGCAGTTCCTCGGAAATGCCTATAATCCGCATCTCGGCGCGGCTATTTCATTTGTGCTTATGGTTATTATCCTTGTAATAATGACCATAATGAATCAGTTTGACCCTGATGAACAGGTGCTTATGTAAGGAGAAAAAAATAAAAAATGAAAAAATTAGGAAAAATATATATGTCGCTTGTACTCTTTTTTCTGTACATACCGATTTTTGTTCTTATTGTCTTTTCGTTCAACGAAACAAAAAGCAGAAGCGTATTCAGCGGATTTACTCTTGACTGGTATGTCCGGCTGTTCAATAACCGGATAATAATATCCTCTCTTATAAATACAATTATTATAGCCTGTCTTGCAAGCGTAATCTCAACAGTTCTGGGAACTCTTGCAGCTATCGGCATCAACAATATGAAAAAAATCCCGAAAGCAGTTGTTATGAATGTTACAAATATGCCGATTATAAATCCGGAAATAGTTACCGGTGTATCGCTTATGCTGCTTTTTGTATTCTTTGCCGCGCGTATGAATCTGGAATTTGGATTCGCAACGCTCCTGATTGCACATATAACGTTTGATGTGCCGTATGTCATACTGAATGTAATGCCTAAATTCAATCAGATGAATCCGCATATCTATGAAGCAGCTCAGGATTTGGGGTGCAGTCCGTTCAAAGCGTTCCGTAAAGTTGTTCTGCCGGAAATCATGCCCGGAGTCGTAAGCGGATTTCTGATGTCGTTTACATATTCACTTGACGATTTTGTTATAAGCTACTTCACGAGCGGTTCTACATCACAGACACTTCCGATAACTATATATTCCATGACAAGACGAAAGGTATCGCCGGAAATAAATGCGCTTTCAACCTTGATTTTCATTGCCGTTGTAATCGTGCTTATCGTAAAGAATGCGATAGAAAGCAGGTCACAGAAACGCAGGGAGGCATAAACATGATAAAATTCAGAAATATATTTTCGATATCTCTTGCGGCAGTTCTTAGTATTTCAGTTCTTACAGCGTGTTCAGCTGCTAATGAATCCGAAACAGATGATGAGGAGGAAACAAGTGAACAGACGCTGACAATTGCTGATAAAGATTATTACACACGTTTCAGAGATGCCGGAATATCAATAAACGTCTATAACTGGGGCGAATACATATCAACAGGCGCGGACGAGGGAACTCTTGATGTAAACAGCGAATTTGAAAAGCTTACAGGTATAAAAGTAAACTATACGACATTCGCAACAAATGAGGAACTTTACGCAAAACTTAAAGGCGGTGCAGCTTCATATGATGTTATTATCCCGTCAGATTATATGATAAGCAAAATGATTAAGGAAAATATGATACAGCCTCTTAATTTTGAGAATATTCCGAATTTTGAATATATCATGGAAAATTTCCGCTGTCAGGACTATGACCCCCAGAATGCCTATTCCGTGCCGTATACATGGGGAACTGTCGGTATAATATACGATGCCACAATGATAGATATTGCTCCGGAAGATATTGACTGGGATTTGCTTTGGAATCAGGACTATGCCGACCAGATACTTATGTTCGATAATCCACGCGATGCCTTTGCTATCTCAGAAATAATGCTTGGATATTCAATAAATACCGAAGATAAAGAGGAACTGGAACAGGCTGCGTATAAACTGAGAAATCAGAAAAAAATAGTGCAGGGCTATGTCATGGACGAGATTTTCGATAAAATGGGAGCAGGCGATGCACTTATCGCTCCATATTATGCCGGAGATGCTCTTACAATAATGGATGAAAATGAAGACCTTAATTTTGTAGTTCCTAAAAGCGGTACAAATCTTTTCATAGACGCAATGTGTATTCCAGTATCAGCACGTCAGAAAGAAGCTGCTGAAATGTATATCAATTTCATGTGCGAACCGGATATTGCATATTCAAATATTGATTATATATGCTATTCAACACCGCATCAGGCAGCTTATGAAATGCTCGATGATGAAGTCCGCGAAAGTACAGTATCTTATCCGAGTCAGGATTTTATCAGAGACAAAACGACAGTTTTTGTTAATCTGTCCGATGAAGCCAATCTGCTTATGCAGAATCTGTGGACGGAAATGAAATCAGCCGAAGATGAAAATACAAATAAATGGATTACTCCGGTATTTCTTGTTTTCTGTTTCCTGCTTATGGCGTTTGTTCTTATCCGCCGCTATATCCGGAACAAAAAAGATATATTTTAGAGCATTACGATCATTAAAAAAATAAAATAAAAAGCATAAAAAGAAGATGTTACCTTGTTTGCAGAAAATCTTAAATTCTCATTGAATGCTACCATACCTGTATTTCTTATGATGGTGTTCGGATATATATTCAGAAAACTGAATCTTTTCGATGAGCATACTACAGAAAAAATAAATAAATTTTCCTTTATGGTTACACTTCCCGCGCTTCTGTTTGAAGATTTGTCAACTGCTGATTTCCGTTCTGTATGGGATACAAAATTTGTGCTTTTCTGTATTGCTGCAACTGTTATAAGCGTAGGAATCGCGTTTGCATATTCGCTGATTCATAAGGATAAATGCGAACGCGGAGAAATAATTCAGGCATCATACAGAAGTTCAGCGGCTGTACTCGGTATAGCATTCGTTAAAAATATCTACGGCGAAGCCGCAATGGCTGCGCTTATGATTGCCGGAACAGTACCGATATATAATATAGTCGCCGTAACTGCTCTTTCCCTCACTGCACCCCATGAAAAAAGAAACGGGAAAAAACTTTTCCTCAATACTCTAAAAGGAATAGTAACCAATCCGATTATCCTCGCAATTGCAATCGGTACAGTATGGTCTGTTCTGCGTATACCTCAGCCGGTTATACTTCAGAAATCCGTTTCGTATTTCGGAAATATGTCAACTCCGCTTTCGCTTATAGCTCTCGGAGCTTCTTTCAAAACAAGCGAAGCTAAGGGAAAACTTCCGATAACGCTCGGAATCACATTCATCAAACTTATATTATTATGCGGAATTTTCCTGCCCGCTGCTGTGTATCTGGGATTCCGCGGAGAAAAGCTTATTGCTATTCTCGTTATGCTCGGAAGCGCAACTACCGGAAGCTGTTTCGTCATGGCGAAAAATTTCGGTCACAAAGGAACAATAACCGCTTTCGCCGTAATGCTCACGACGCTATGCTCTGCATTTACGCTTACTGCGTGGCTGTTCATTCTTAAAAGCATGGACTATATCTGAAAATTATATAATTAACCTAATATGATTCATACAGAAGATAAAAAACAGGTCAGGATTACCATTGACAAGCATTAAAAAAAATGTTATAATATATCAGATTTGATATTTTCTGATTTCTTAAATTTAAGTAAAGGATTGATTTCATGGCAAAAGATAAAAAGGTCACTGCCATTACCTCTATGAATGAGGATTTCGCACAGTGGTATACTGATATTTGCAAAAAAGCTGAACTCGTTGAATATACCAGCGTCAAGGGCTGTATGGTTATACGTCCATACGGTTACGCTATATGGGAAAATATCCAGAAAATACTCGACGGTATGTTCAAGGCTACAGGTCACGAAAATGTATGTATGCCTATGTTTATCCCCGAAAGTCTCCTCCAGAAAGAAAAAGACCATGTTGAGGGATTCGCTCCGGAAGTCGCATGGGTCACTCACGGCGGAAATGAAAAGCTTGAGGAACGTCTCTGTGTACGTCCTACATCAGAAACGCTTTTCTGTGAACATTATGCAAATATCGTCCACTCATACCGCGACCTGCCGAAACTCTACAATCAGTGGGTCAGCGTTGTCCGCTGGGAAAAAACTACACGTCCTTTCCTGCGTTCACGTGAATTTCTCTGGCAAGAGGGTCACACGATTCACGCAACCGCTCAGGAAGCTGTTGAGGAAACCGAAAGAATGCTTAACGTCTATGCTCAGTTCTGCGAGGAAGCCCTTGCTATGCCAGTAGTAAAAGGCAGAAAAACCGAAAGCGATAAGTTCGCAGGTGCTGTCTCAACATATGCTATCGAAGCTCTTATGCACGACGGAAAAGCTTTACAGGCTGGTACTTCCCATTACTTCGGCGACGGCTTTGCAAAAGCTTTCAATATCGAATATACCGACAAGGAAAATAAACGTGTATTCCCTCATCAGACAAGCTGGGGAGTTACAACCCGTCTTATCGGCGCAGTAATCATGACTCACGGCGATGATAATGGTCTTGTACTTCCGCCTGCTGTTGCTCCGATTCAGGCAGTAATTGTCCCGATTGCACAGCATAAAGAGGGAGTTCTCGAAAAGGCTCAGGAACTCGCTGACCGCCTCGCTGCTGCCGGAATCCACGTGAAACTGGATAAGAGTGAAAATTCCCCCGGCTGGAAATTCGCTGAATATGAAATGAAAGGCGTTCCGATAAGAGTTGAAATAGGTCCGAAAGATATTGAAGCCGGTCAGTGTGTTATAGTTTCACGCTGGAACGGCGAAAAAAATATCGTATCACTCGAAAATCTCGAAACCGCTGCCGCTCAGAAGCTTTCAGAAGCTCATGACGGTATGTTCAATAAGGCTCTCGAAAATCAGGAGAACAGAACTTATGCCTGTGAGAATATGGACGAAATTATCAGCACTCTTGCTGAAAAAGGCGACGGATTCATCAAGGCAATGTGGTGCGGCGATGAAGCCTGTGAGGACGAAGTCAAGGAAAAAACCGGCGTCGGTTCACGCTGTATTCCGTTCCAGCAGGAAAAAATAGCCGGTGTGTGCGTATGCTGCGGAAAACCTGCAAAGCATATGGTTTACTGGGGCAAGGCATATTAATAGCCTCGTCTCAAGGACAAGTCTCACGGCTTTTCAGAAAGGATTGTGATTTTTACGTTTAACCGTAAACTTGCCGCCGGATTGTGCGCTCTTGGAGTTTTTCTCTCCCCTGCCGCACGTATGAATATTCCATCAGCCGCCGCTGCTGTCGAAGCTCTGTGGCCTGTGGAAGAAGAATATCAGGAAATCACTACATACTTTGACCCGAACAGAAATATCTTTAATTCAGGTCATAATGCTATTGATATTCCTGCCGGATATGGCACAAATATATACGCTTCCCTCGACGGCGAATGTGTTTCCGCCGGATATATGAACGATTACGGCTATCTTATTATCCTGTGGCATGAAGCTCAGGGAATATATACTTTCTACGCTCACTGCTCGGGACTCAATGTAAGTGCCGGTCAGACTGTAAGCTCTGGCGATGTTATCGGATATGTCGGAAGTACCGGAACTTCTACCGGAAATCATGTGCATTTTGGAATCTGCGATACGCTTATCAACGGCTGGCCTGATATTACATATTACGATCCCCTGACATATTTTACATTCAGCTATGCTGATGTTCCGGAAATTCCGGAATGCAGCTGTTCAGAAGAATATGCCGGCATCTATACAACAAAAGATGTCGATACATACCTGAATATAAGAAGCGGTCACGGTTCAGAATATAAAGTAGTCGGAAAGTTATATCCCGATTCTGAATTTGTTGTCACAAAAGCTGATTCAGAATGGGCGCATGTTGAATATAACGGAATCTCAGGCTTCTGCTCAACCGAGTATATCCAGAAAGCCGAAGAAAAAATCTCCGGTATAGAACTGAACGATACTGGTACTCTTAATAATCTCATGCTGGAAGGTGAACTGTTCAGAGTCAAAGGTATAATAAAATCAGGTTTTCCGCTGAAATCCGTAACCGGCGGCATCTATGAAGCCGACGGCGAAACACCGATTTATACTGCCGAAGCTAATCCGGATTCCAATTATTACAATATTAAAAGCTTTGATAATGTACTGCTGTTCAACCGCCTGAAAAGCGGGTCTTATGTCTACAGATTAACTGCCGAAGATTCAGAGGGATATACCTGCTGTCTCGTCGAACAGGATTTCATGGTATGCAATGCCGAACAACTCGGCGATGTAAACCGCGACGATAATGTTACAATCGCAGATATGTTAATGATTCAGTCGTTTGTTTTAGGCAAAAAAGAACTTAATTCAGAGCAGCTCGCCTTTGCTGATTTAAACAGGGACGGCGGAGTTGATGCGTTTGATATGGTTCTGATGAGAAGAAAACTGATTCATAATTAATATATAGTTAATATATAAAATCAAAACCTGTGTTTACATATGGCATC
>CAMWRC010000011.1 GCA_947176565.1 uncultured Ruminococcus sp. | reverse complement strand
AAATGGAGGACATAACAGATGAAATTTACCTGTAACAAAAATGAACTCAGCGAAGCAATTACAAACGTTTCACGTACAGTACCTACAAAATCAACTACACCGGCTTTAGAGGGAATAAAAGTCAGAGTTGAACCGGGCTGTGTGGAACTTACAGCATATAATCTTGAAATGGGTATCAGGACAACTATCAGTGCAGATACAGACGATAGTGGGGCATTTGTGCTGAATGCACGTCTTTTCAGTGAATTTACAAAGAGAATGTCAGGCAACAGAATTGAGGTAACAATTGATGAAAACAATGTCGTACAGCTTTCATCTGATGCAGCAGACTGTACGTTTTCAGCCATTTCAGCTGAGGAATATCCGGACCTGCCTGTTGTTGATTCAAAACGCAGCTTTTCTGTAAAACAGTCAACTCTCCGCTCCATGATAAACATGACAAGCTATGCAGCGGCACAGAATGAAAATAAACCCATATTTACCGGTGAACTTTTTGATATTGACGAGGGTATGTTCACTCTCGTGGCAATTGACGGATTCAGACTTGCTATACGCACAGAGCCCACAGATACAAACGAAAAATTCAATTTTGTCGTTCCGAAAAAAGCACTTCAGGAAATTTCAACAATTATCAAGGACGATTCTGAAAACGACTGTATTATCAGCGTAAGCGAACGCCATATCATTTTTGAGCTTAATAATTTCTTTGTCATATCCAGACTTCTTGAGGGCGCATTCCATAACTACAGACGAAGCATACCAGAAAGCTACAAAACAGAAGTCTTTGTGAACAAAAAAGACTTCATCGGAAGCCTTGAACGCTGTTCACTGATAATTGACGATAAAAACAAGTCGCCTATAAGATGCGAAGTAAACGGCGGAACAATGAAAATAAGCTGCCGGACTGCTGTCGGTAGAGTAAATGATGCAATATCAGCGGATATTACAGGAGATTCCGTTACCATAGGATTCAATCACAGACTTATGCTCGATGCTCTGAAAGCAGCTGAGGGCGATAAGGTACGCATACGGTTCAACGGCTCAATAAAAGTAATTGAAATACTTCCTCCTGAGGGAGAAAACTATATTTTCCTTGTAATGCCTATACAGCTCAAGGGATAAGGAGAAAAAAATGACGGAAATAAATATAACTACGGAATTTATAAAGCTTGACGCGCTCCTGAAATTCGCTTCAATAACAAGTTCAGGAGGAGAAGCAAAAGCACTTATACAGGACGGACAGGTGCTTGTTAACGGAGAAATATGCACCATGAGAGGAAAGAAAATCCGTTCCGGAGATACGGTTTCCGTATCAGGCAGAGGAGAAGTAACGGTTTGCTGATAAAATATGCCGAAATAGACGGATTCAAAAATCTGTCGGGGATTTCATTTGTTCCGGATAAAAAATATAACATAATCGCAGGACAGAATGCACAGGGGAAAACAAATCTCCTCGAAGCATTATGGATTTTATCCGGCTGCCGGAGTTTCCGAGGCTCTAAAGAAAAAGATTACATCTGTCTTGACGGCAGCCGTATGATTTCAAAAATCTGTCTCGAAGATGCAGTACGTGAACAGAAAATAGAATTTGAAATGCTCCGGGCTGCTGCTCCGGTAAAGAATATCACACTCAATGGCGTAAAGCATAAAGGCACAAAAGCACTTTTCGATGTTTTCAAGTGTATTGCTTTTATTCCCGACGATGTGGATATAATCAAGGGCGCACCCGAAAAAAGACGTAGCTTTATTGATATGGCGGCATCACAGCTTGAACCACATTTTGTCGCGCATATAAACCGGAACAATGCGGTTATGAATCAGCGCAATTCATTGTTGAAATCAATTATGCAGGGACGTTCAGATGCCGGCTCTCTTGAAATATGGGACAGACAGGCGGCTCAGAACGGTGCTGTAATATCATATATGCGAAATTCATACGTAAAAAAAATAAACGAAATATCCCGGCGGCTTTATGCGGCAATTTCCGGCAATACTGAAATATTGCAGCTTGAATACAGGTCCAACATCTACAAAGCCGAGGATTTTGAAAATCCATGCCAGAATGAAGCAGTTGAGAAATATTACACCAGACTTCAGGAAACGGCAGAGTATGATATACGGACAGGTTCAACCCATTCAGGAGTGAACCGTGACGAGATAATCATAAAAATAAACGGAGTAAGCGCAAAGGAATACGGCTCTCAGGGGCAGATTAAGTCGGCGGCACTTGTTATGAAGCTTGCACAGGCTGAAATTTTCATGGAGCGTTCAAAAGATGCGCCGGTAGTTTTTCTTGATGATGTAATGGGGGAGCTGGACGAAAAACGTCAGCGGTTTGTATTTGAGATAATCAGGGATATGCAGGTATTTCTGACAACACCCAACGAAAGCGCGCTTCTGCCGGAAATACAGGGGAAAATACTGAGAATAAGCGGCGGCAGGATTGAAAATAATGGATAAAATAATATATCTGCACATAGGCAACGGATATTCGGTAGATGTCCGCGAAATAATCGGCATATTTGATATGGACAATACTACAGTTACCGGAACAACAAAAAAGCTCCTTGACAAGGCTCAGAAAGAAAAACGCCTGTTTTTAGCCACATACGAACTGCCTAAAACATTTATCATCACCAAAAAGCGCGTGTATATCTCACAGCTTGCGGCAAGCACTCTGAAAAAGCGGCTTGCAAACGGCGGAGGATTTATATGATCGCACGTTTTTTCGGGAACGGGGGATATCATGACATTGACGGTCTGTTATATTATTTTAGTGATAGTCGTGTATCCTATCTTTTGAAGATACGGAAAAAAATATGCTGAAAAATATGAATATGACGCTGAAACTCCCGAGGGCAGAAAAGAAAGATTTTTTCTCCGCCAAAGAAGCTGAGTTTCCTTACAAAGTTTGTAATAACGGGATTTGTGGTAATAATAGGCAGTAATATTTTGATGTCTGATCTGTTTATCGAGGACTACTGGTTGTTTTTCGGGAAAAAACGCACTGCTCAAATGGAGGAGAAGTACGGCTTGATTGTTGACTATAACGTTGATCTGAAAAAATACGAACGTGTTTTCGCAGGACAGTCGGGAATCGCCGAACAGCTTGAATTTGAAACTGATCTTGACGGCTTGACCTTTATGCAGAAAAACTGCGAGGGAGAGCTGATAAGATATGCCGAAGAAGATATGATGTATTATCCACAAGCAACAACCGCCGGCAGTACTGATGAAATCCGCGAGCCTGAAGAATACGAAATGGAAAGCGGCATAATCGGAATATACTGGTATAAAATCGGCAACAGAGAATATATTATGACATTTTACAAAGATGGCGACAGCTATCTTGTTAAAATATACTGATTGACAGCTAATTATCAATTGTCAATTATCAATAGACCGCTTCGGAGGTTTTTGAGGAGGTCTAATTACTCAGGAGGGAATTATGAGTCAGCAGAACAACAATTACGATGAAAACGACATACAGATACTCGAAGGTCTGGAAGCCGTCCGTAAACGTCCGGGAATGTATATAGGCTCAACAGGTCCCAGCGGTCTGCATCACCTTGTCTACGAGATCGTGGATAATTCCATTGACGAGGCTCTCGCAGGCTACTGCACAGAAATCAGGGTCGAAATACTGAAAGGCGATATTATACGGGTATCGGACAACGGGCGGGGAATACCGGTAGGAATCCACCCGAAAGAGGGAATTTCAGCGGCAACTGTAGTATATACGATTCTCCACGCCGGAGGAAAGTTCGGCGGCGGCGGATATAAGGTTTCCGGAGGACTTCACGGCGTGGGAGCTTCTGTAGTAAACGCTCTTTCCGAATGGCTGGAGCTTACCGTAAAAGACGGCGAAAACGTATGGTTTCAGCGTTTTGAACGCGGTCACTACAGCGAGGAACTGAAAATAACCGGCTCAACCTCTGAAACAGGAACAAGCGTTATGTTCAAGGCTGACGGAGAAATTTTTGAACATACTGTCTACGATTATGAGATACTGCTGAAAAGACTAAGAGAACAGGCGTTCCTGAATGCAGGAGTAAAAATCAGATTTTCCGACCTGCGCGACGGGAATGATATTCACAGCGAAACGCTCCACTATGAAGGCGGAATACGTCAGTTTGTTGAACATATCCACGATGTGAGGGGTTACGCTCCGCTGAGCGGCGATGTAATATACGTCTCCGGAACTCAGGGCGATTCATTCGCAGAAATCGCTTTACAGTACAACGACAGCTATAACGAGGTTATTCTCTCGTTTGCAAACAATATCCACACGAAAGACGGCGGCTCACATGAAACTGGATTCAAAAATGCCCTTACAAAGGTCATAAACGAATACGGCAAAAAAATGAAACTCCTGAAAGACAAGGAAAAGCTGACAGGCGATGACGTGCGTGAGGGTCTGACTGCAATTATCTCCGTGAAGCTTACGGAATGTGAATTTGAGGGACAGACAAAGGGCAGACTGGGCAATCCAGAAGTTAAACCGTTCGTGGAAAAGCTTGTCATAGAAAAGCTTATGAACTTCCTTGAGGAGAATCCCGAATCCGCAAAGATAATTTTTGAAAAATCAATATCAGCCCTGAAAGCCCGTGAGGCTGCTAAAAAAGCCCGTGAAGCCGAACGCTCCAGAAATTCTTTCGGTAAATCGCCTATGCCGGAAAAGCTTGACGACTGTTCCGAACGCGATAACCGCTACACTGAAATCTACATCGTTGAGGGAGATTCAGCAGGCGGCTCCGCAAAACAGGGACGCGACAGACGCTATCAGGCAATACTTTCACTCTGGGGCAAGATGCTGAACGTGGAAAAGGCTCGTATCGACCGGATTTACGGCAATGACAAACTCGAACCGGTAGTTGCTGCTCTCGGTACGGGTATAGGAGAAGATTTTGATATCGAAAAACTCCGCTACGGAAAAGTTATAATCATGGCTGATGCCGATGTTGACGGTATGCACATACGCACACTTCTGCTGACATTCTTTTTCCGGTATATGCGTCCTCTCATCACCAATGGCAATGTGTATATAGCACAGCCGCCGCTCTTCAAAGTATGGCGCGGAAAAAAAGAATACTACGCATTTTCCGATGAGGAACGCGATAAATATATCGCCGAACTCTCAGACAATGGAAAAAACAAGGTCGAAGTCCAGCGTTACAAAGGTCTTGGTGAAATGGACCCGCAGCAGCTTTGGGAAACAACAATGGACCCTGAACGCCGCACAATGATAAAAATCGAAATGGAAGATGCTCTCCGCGCTGATGAGACATTTTCAATTCTCATGGGCGACAAGGTTGAGCCGCGCCGGAAATTCATCGAGAAAAACGCTAAATTCGCTCATAATCTCGATATATGACAGGTGAGCGGATTGGAAAATATAAAACTTAAAAAATCATACAGGATACCTGCTGAAATTTACAGGGAAAGCTACAGGGAATATCAGAAAAAATACGTATATCCGAAAAAATGGGCATTTTTTGCGGTTTTTCTGATACTTGCGGCAAATTTTATCTACGGAGCAGCAAAAGCTCCGGATAATCTGCTTGCGTATCTGCTGACGGTTGTGTGCCTTGCGCTTGCAGCTGCGCAGATTTATAATCCGGTTCAGGTGCGGAGGCGGATACTCGAAACAATAGCCGGAATGGGCGAAACAGTCTACAGCATTACAATCGCTGACGAATATGTGGAAATCGCAACTGAATCGTTTGCCGAAAACAGTGAGGACGACGAACTGCCTGAGCCTGCACGACTTCACAGGGACGGCAGTCTGAACGTACTTGAATACGACAGCTTTTTCATTCTCATGTACGGAAAAGAAATATTCTACAGCATTCCGAAAGCAGATTTCACGGAAGATGAAATCGAAACAATACGTTCCTGCATGAACTGACAGGAGATAAATATTCAGAGCTGAAACAGCTCGGACTCCAAATTGAAACAGGGGGTTATAATTTGTTATACAGTGATAACACAAATGTGATATATTCTGAAATTGTCGATGAAATGGAAAATTCCATGCTTCAGTACGCGATGTCGGTTATAGTTTCGCGTGCGCTGCCGGACGTAAGAGACGGTTTAAAGCCCGTACACCGGCGCATTCTCTATACGCTCCATGAAAACGGACTTACACCGGACAAGGCATACCGCAAGTGTGCTGATACGGTCGGTGCGGTTCTCGGACGATACCACCCGCACGGCGACGCTTCCGTATACGATGCGCTTGTACGTCTTGCACAGACGTTTTCAATGCGCTATCCGCTCGTTGACGGTCACGGAAACTTCGGCTCAATCGACGGCGACAAGGCGGCGGCGTATCGTTATACTGAGGCAAAAATGGATAAGATTACACTTGAAATGCTTCTTGACATCAACAAGGATACCGTGAATTTCGTTCCGAACTATGACGACCGTCTGAAAGAACCTGTAGTTCTGCCGTCACGTTTCCCGAATCTGCTCTGCAACGGCTCTACAGGAATCGCTGTAGGTATGGCGACGAATATTCCGCCTCATAATCTCGGAGAAATCGTGGACGCGCTCCAGCTGCTCATCGATGACCCTGACTGTACTCTTGACCAGATTATGGAATACATCAAAGGTCCTGATTTTCCTACCGGCGGCATAATCATGGGAAAATCCGGAATACATGCGGCATACGGTACCGGACGCGGAAAGATTATTCTCCGCAGCAGAACGCATTTTGAGGAAATAAAAGGTAGAAACTGCATCATAGTTGATGAAATACCGTATATGGTCAATAAAAAGCTGATTCTCAAAAACATCAATCAGCTCTGCAAGGAAAAGAGACTTGAGGGTATCTATGATTTCCGCGACGAATCAGACAAGGACGGTCTGAGAATTGTAATCGAGCTGAAAAAAGATGCGATTCCTGAAATTGTTCTCAACAGGCTTTTTGCACTTACAAAATTACAGGATACCGTCGGAATCATCATGCTGTCGCTTGTAAACGGCGAACCGAAAATCCTGACTCTCAAGGAAATGCTTTCGTACTATCTTGACTTTCAGGTTGAAGTTATTCAGCGGCGTACGCGCTACGAGCTCCAGAAGGCTCTGGAACGCGCCCATATCCTTCAAGGCTTTATACTATCCGCTGACAATATCGACGCCGTTATAGGGCTGCTACGGGCTTCTAAAACGATTGCAGAAGCAAAACAGCGAATGATTGAACGTTTCAGCGATACAGATATGTCAAATCTCCTTGACAGTTCAGAGTATGACCTGACAGGTATTCACCATCTTGAACACAATACGGGACTGAGCGAAGAACAGGCTGATGCGATTGTCCAGATGCGTCTCGGAGCTCTGACCGGTCTTGAACGTAAGAAAATAGCTGATGAGCTTTACACTCTCCTGACAAAGATTTCTGATTTAGAGGATATTCTGTCTGATACAAACCGTGTTTACACAATAATCATGGACGACCTGAACAATATCCGGAAAAAATTCAGCGACCCGCGCCGTACAAGCATCGAATCAGTAAGCGGAGAGGTTGATATTGAAGACCTTATTCCGGTAGAGGACTGCGTTGTAACACTGACAAACAATGGCTATATCAAGCGTATGCCGGTTGCGGAATACAAAACACAGAAACGCGGCGGACGCGGAATAACAGGAATGAAACAGCGCGAAGAAGATTTCGTTGAGGAAATGTTCATATGCGGAAGTCATGATAATATATTATTTATCACAAACAAAGGAATTATGTATAAGCTGAAATGCTATGAGATTCCGGACGGTTCAAGAGCTTCGCGGGGATTTAATTTAATCAATTTACTTCCGCTTACTGAAAATGAACGTGTGACCGCGATGATTAAGACAACTGATTTCAGCGACCAGCGTTTTATAACTATAGTCACAAAATGCGGCAAGATAAAGCGTACAAATCTTTCGCTTTACAGAAATGTCCGCAAAAACGGACTCATTGCAATCGGTCTTGACGAGGGCGATGAGATTGCCGGTGTACGCATGACTAACGGACATGACCAGATAATCATTGCAACAAGAAATGGCATGGCTATTCGTATCGAGGAAGAAAAAGGACGCTCGCTTTCACGTTCGGCTCACGGCGTAAGGGGAATACATCTTCGCGAAGACGACTGCGTTGTCGGTATGGCACGCGTCCGCGAGGGAGCTACTGTTCTGACCGTAACGGAAAACGGTTACGGCAAACGTACAGAACTCGAAAATTACCGCATACAGAACAGAGGCGGATATGGCATAAATAACTACAAAGTTGATGAAGTGCGCGGCAATGTCTGCGGAATAAAGATAGTTGACGAAACTGACGATATTATTCTCGTATCATCTGACGGCGTAATTATCAGGATTCTTGCAAGCGATATAAGAATTATGGGCAGAATTGCCAAAGGCGTACGCGTTATGCGTGTAGGAGAAGGAGCTAAAGTCGTTGCATTTACCCGCGCCGAACATGATGATTCCGCAGAAACTGAAAAGGTTGAACAGCTTACCGGAGAACAGGCAGAAATCGCTGAAGCTGAAGCGGCTGAAGCCGAAAAAAACGAGGTGATTATTGAGTCAGAACCTGCGGAAGATGAGGAAAAAGATTGATAATATTTCTGATTTTCACAGCACTGGCTGCTGTATGGTTCATCGCCGAAAACAGACTTATTCTGAACTTCCGCCGGAAAGACTTCGGCGGAAATATCAGGATAATGCATATATCTGATATTCATCACAGCAGAAAGGGAAGGTATAACTGCCGGATTTCTGCTGCGGCTGAGAAAGAAAAACCTGATTTGATTTTTATTACCGGCGATTTTATATCAAGGTCTGAAACAGACTTCAATTCGGCGGAAATTCTTCTGAAACGGCTTTGCAGTACAGCTCCGGTCTATATGGTTTCCGGAAATCATGAGCAGAGCCTGCCGGAAGAAATGTGGTCGGAATTTATTAAAATGGCTGAAAGAGCCGGAGCAGTTATTCTGGACAACGGCAGAAACTGCGTTATGATAAAGGGACGGCAGCTTTATATCTGCGGTACGGTTCAGAAATACACCACATACCGCAAAGACGACGGATATAAGAATCTCGACAGATTCACGCTGAATGACATGAAAGCGGCTTCCGGTGAAGCTCCGGACGGTGAGATACTGCTGCTTGCCCATAATCCGTTATGGGCGGAAGTATATGCGGAATGGGGAGCGGATTATGCTTTCAGCGGTCATATACACGGCGGAGCAGTACGGTTTTTCGGAATCGGAATCCTTTCTCCGGAACGGAAATTCTTTCCGGAATATTCCAAAGGCATATATGACATCGGAGGAATGAAGCTCTGCGTTTCCGCCGGAATCGGTAAAATCAGGCTGTTCAATCCGCCGGAAATCGTCATTTATGCTATTTGATAAATTCATATACTGCAAAGGCAATAAGTGCAGCTCCACCGAGCCATGAAAAATCGTGATTCATTCCAGCAGCTCTTTTTCCGGCAATACCGCCGAGGATAATTGCTGCAAATCCTGCAATAAAGGCGAAAACTGCTGATATTGCGGGATTTATCTCGTTATATCCGCAGCTTAGTCCGGTGGCGACTGAATCCAGCGAACCAGCAAGCGCAAGCGCGGCAGCTTCCCGCGCGGAAAGAGTTTTCGAGCAGTCAAAATCAGCGGCTGTATCGTCAAGATATAGTTTTATCACGATTCCGCTTGACTTCGGACGGAGTGAAAGTTCACCGCGCTGTGACAGCTGACGGACTAATGCACGGAAAAAACTTTTGAGCATAGTAATTATGCCGATAGATGTCAGTATGATAAATCCTGCAATTTCGCATACCCCAATTGGAATAATACGACTGAGAAAATCCGAAAAAAGCAGTGAAACAGCTAAAAATAACGAACTGAGGAAGCAGATTACCACTGCGGACAAAACCGGAATCCTGATTTTTCCTGCACGGTATGCGGCGGAAGCAAGGAATGTATCGAAACTGACTATTACTGCAAGTATAAGTTCTTGTGCCAAAAAAATCACCTCGGAATATTTTATGCCGAAGTGAAAAAAACGGTTCATTGTAATTTTTTTCTGAATTTAATTAAAATATCCAGAAACTATTGACAATTTCGTAAAATATGTTATAATTACAGTATGTAAAATAATCAGTGATTCGTAAGAAAGGCGGTGATTTTTTGATAACCGGCATTTCAACTGCATGCCTGTATCCTCAGCCGATTGAGGAAAGTTTATATAATTTAGCCGTAAACGGCGTTTCATGTGTGGAACTTTTCGTGAATACACATTCAGAACTCCAGAAAGGATTTGCCTGCAATCTTGCGGAAATGATGCGTAAATTCGAGATTTGCTGTCCTTCAGTACACCCGTTTACCTGCGAAATCGAGCAGATTATGTTCTTTTCGGAATATGAACGGCGGTTTGATGATATTCTTGAATATTACAAGCTGTATTTCCAGTTCATGAACATCGTAGGAGCGAAGATTTTTGTGTTCCACGGCGGAAAATCAGACCGCGGCAGGGAATTTTACTGTGAACGGTATTCGCGTCTTTTCAGACTCGGCAGAGAGTTCGGCGTGACTGTGGCTGTCGAAAACGTATCACGATGCCAGAGCAGGTCATCTGCATTTATCCGCGATATATCGTCGATTCTGGGGAATGAATTTGCCTTTGTTCTTGATACGAAACAGGCTTTGCGTGCCGGCGAATCGCCTTTTGCATTTCTTGACGCAGCAGGAGGAAAAACCGTCCATGTTCATATCAGCGATTCCAGTGAACTCGGAGACTGTATGCTTATCGGACGCGGGAATTTCCGGTTCAGGCAGTTCTTTGAGAAGCTTAACGCCCTGAATCCTGACGCATCAGTCATACTGGAACTTTACAGAAGCGGATTCAACGGCATAAGCGACCTGATTTCCAGCGGAAATATACTCAGAAAAATGACCGAACAGTACAGATGAAAATATTGTTCTGAACAAACCAAAAAAATATAAAAATATCAAAGAGGTGAGATTTTTATGATTTGTCCATTCTGCGGATTTTCGGAATCAAAAGTTATTGATTCCAGACCGAAAGACGACCGTATCAAGAGACGGCGTGAATGTGTGAAATGCGGTTCGAGATTCACGACGTTTGAATTTATCGAAAGACCGATTATCATGGTTGAAAAACGAAGCGGAAGCTATGAGCCGTTCAACCGCAACAAATTGATTGCCGGCATTTTCAATGCAATAAAAAAACGTCCCGTGACAATTGAACAGGTTGAAGATATTGCTGATTCCATTGAAAATCATTTTGCAAACGAACTGCGGAATGTGGCAAAATCAAAGGAAATCGGCGAACTCGTACTTGAAAAACTGCGTGAAATAGACTCTATCGCCTATATAAGATTCGCCTCAGTATATGAAGATTTTACCGATGTCACGTCATTCGTGGCGGTTATAAGCAATCTGGAATCAGATATTGAGTCAAGTATCACATACGCAGATGAACCGTGATATTTCACGGCAGAAATACATGAATATCTGCATGGTGATATGTTCTAATTGACCGCAAGTCTCATATCTCCGCCGTTGTCATTGTAGACAAGCGATGCAATTGCTGTATCTTCACAGACGAGGAGTTCCGCAAGCATTTTCTGATTTTCAGGACTATAATTTTTTACTTCGTAAAGATAGACTTTTGCAGGTTTTCCGGCGTATTCACGCAGAGGAAGTCCCTGTTTATCCTGAATCTGTGCGTACTGCTCATACTCTACAGAAAAATCTGACGGAATAGTTATATCTTTTCCAGAGATTTCAACTACTTCCCAGCCATGAGAGGCAAAATATCCGATACGGCTGTCAGCTGTTGCAGCATCTACCGGCGCACTTTTCGGAAGGTCCTGAGCCTCCTTGTTGTCGGGAAAAATAAGTGTGATGATTCCAAGTACAGCGGCAGCGGATATTGTAATTACAGCAAATTTTTTTGACATGATATTACCTCCAGAATTTTATATATATTATTCACCGGCTGTATTGATTTATGCCGAAAGGGGAAAAAAATGGCACTTATCCGTCTTGACAGATATATTTCAGAGCGTACTGAATACACCCGAAGTCAGATAAAACAGCTTGCATCAAAGGGAAGAATCAGCGTCAACGGTGCGGCAGTCAGGAAATGCGATTTGAAAATTGATGATGGACAGGCAGAAGTCATAGTTGACGGAAATCCTGTGAAATCGCAGAAATTCCGTTATATATTGCTGAATAAGCCGGCTGGATATGTAAGCTCAACAGACAGCAGCGACGGTCCGAGCGTTCTGGAACTTGTTCCGCCGGAACTGAGAACAAAGGGATTATTTCCGGCAGGCAGACTTGATAAGGATTCCACAGGTGCGCTGCTGATAACGGACGACGGGGAGCTTGCTCACAGGATTCTTTCACCGAGGTCTCACGTTCCGAAAATATATATTGTGAAACTTGCCAAATCATATCAAAGTAAATATGTTGATTTATTCCGGAGCGGTATTGTTCTGAATGACGGTTATGTGTGTATGCCGGCACGTGTCAGAGCTTTTGAAAACTCCGATAAACTGGCTTTTGTAGAAATTTCGGAGGGAAAATTCCATCAGGTCAAACGTATGTTCAACAGTGTGGGAAACTGTGTTGAAAAGTTAATGAGAATTTCAGTGGGAGGTGTGATTCTTCCCGAAAAACTGGCGGTTGGTCAGTGTATGGAATTATTGCACAAAGATCTGACTCTTATACACAACTGACGCTGCCGACGACTTAAT
>CAMWRC010000010.1 GCA_947176565.1 uncultured Ruminococcus sp. | reverse complement strand
GCTCCAGCAGTCTCTTTTTTTAGGATTTTAAAAAATACATCAAAATATAAATAAATGCAAAAAAACTCGAAAATTTATGAAAAATAAAGATTAATGCTGATATTTCAATAAAAATTCATTGAAACGCTTCAAAACATCTAAAGAACAGACTTGAAGTTCATATGAACTTATGATATAATCATATTATCACATAAGAGGAGAGAATGAACTTGATTAGACTTATCCCCGGTACTACGATTAAATTTACGGAGCAGGCAAGAAATTCCGCATTTTCTACTGTTTCACCGGTACTTGAAGCAACCGGCGGTCTCACGCTTTCCCAGCTTTCAAAGCTTACCGGTCTTGAAGGCTCAACAATCCAGAACTGGATTAAACGAGGCTGGGTATCTCCCACCAAAGGCAAAAAATATTCCGAAAAACAGGTAATACGTATTCTGCTTATAAATATGCTCCGCGGTGCAATGCGCCTCGAATCAATACAGCAGATAATGGTATATATCAATGGCGATGTTATAGATACATCAGATGATATTATCGCTGACGTTCCGTGGTATAATATTCTTTGCAGGATAATTTTTACCGCCGAGGATGAAGGTTCATTCAATACCGAATCAATCAAAAGACACATAGAACACGAAATAAAAGCTTGTGCCGCAGAAATAAACTACGGCGAGGACAAGCTCAGAAAAGCACTCTATGTAATGGTAATGGCATACAGAAGCGGCTGTCTCAAAGCAGAAGCCGAAAAAGCTATGTCAGAATTATTTTAAGGAGAATCACTATGGGAACATTTCATGAGGTAGGAAGAGACGGAAAAGTAAAGCATAACGGTGTAGGTAAAATCGTTGGAATCGGAATCGCAGCTGCTGTTGTCTGTGTAATTGCCGCCAGTTCATTTACAGTAGTTCCTGCCGGAAATACAGGCGTTGTCCTCACTCTCGGCAAAGTATCAAATACTTCTTTCAGCGAGGGATTCAATCTGAGAATACCGTTCATACAGACAGTAGAAAAAATGTCAAACAAAATTCAGGTCTATGAAACTCCGGCATCTGCCGTATCAAAGGATTTGCAGACCATAAGTTCGAATATTGCCGTAAACTATCGGCTTGTTGCTGATAAATCCGCGGATATGTATCAGAATGTCGGTCTCGATTATCAGACGGTTCTCATCGCTCCCGTTGTTCAGGAATGTATGAAATCTGCTACAGCAAAATATACCGCCGAACAGCTTATCACAGAACGTCAGGCAGTAGGCGATGAAGTCAAATCCGCACTTGATTCAAAACTCAACAGCTACGGAATATACATAGAGAAGTTCAATATCGTGAATTTTGATTTCTCCGCCGAGTTCAATAATGCCATAGAGGCAAAACAGGTCGCCGAACAAAATCTTCTCAAAACAGAAACAGAACAGAAACAGGCTATAACAATCGCAGAAGCTCAGGCAAAACAGAAAGTTATCGCCGCAGAAGCAAACGCAGACGCAATTCTTGCCGAAGCCGAAGCACAGGCGGAAGCAAACAGACTCCTTGAAGAATCTTTATCCGGAAAAGTAATCGCATACGAACAGATTGAAAAATGGGACGGCGTGATGCCAAAAGTCGTAAGCGGCGACAGCAACGGTCTGCTGATAAATATTGATACCGATGATTTCAGCAGCAGTTCATCATCAAGCTATACACCACCAGTACAGGACAACAGTGAGGAATAAAAAATGAAAAAATTTAAAATATCAGGAATCTTATCAGAAGTGATAGATTTCGCAGTTGATTTTTTTATGGAAATACTTATTAATTAAGCTCATCTGGTATGATATATAGGGAAGTGCGGATAAACAGTAGGGGTACTGCCGCACAAAAAAACCGTCTGGATTCTAACAAATCCGGACGGTTTTTTATTATTTGCTATACTTCTGTAATTTTATACTTTAAATCCCTTATCTCTCAGATTGTCAATAACGTCTCCGAGTATCTGCGCATTAGTCGCAGAAACCGAATGGAGCAGAAGTATCTCACCGCCGTGTGCAGATTCTGAAAGCTTCTGTAATCCCATCGCCGGTTCTGGCTGACTGTCAGTTTTCCAGTCCACATATGCGAAGCTCCAGAAAACTGTCTTATATCCGCATTTCTGCACCGTTTCGAGTGCCTGCTCCGAGTACTCTCCGCATGGAAAGCGGAAATACTGCATTTCATATCCGTAATTGTTAAGAACGTATTCGTGAAGACTCATTATTTCCTCAACCGCATCATCATGACATAGTTTAGGAAGACTTGCATGAGTCATGCCGTGATTGCCGAGTGTGTGTCCCTCCGCTATCATACGATTTACGAGAGCTTTTTCCTTTTTGGCATAATCTCCTGTAAGAAAGAATATTGCCTTGACGTTTTTTTCTTTCAGTGTGTCGAGGATTTTTTCCGTATAGCCGTTTTCATATCCCTGGTCAAAGGTTATGATTATCTGATTGCTGTCTGCCGATACAGCGAAGGCATCATAATCGCTGTACTGCTCAGTAAACTGCACAGCATCAATAGGACGGTTAAGACTGTCAACCGCCATTCCCTGACCATAGCCGATAACCCTGTTGTCCGCTGAATATACAGCATTTACAGGAAGTGAAACTGCTGTCAGGGCTGCTGCCGTGATAACTGCTGAATTTTTCAACGGAATCACTCCTTACGGAAGTTTTGCTTCCGTGATAGTATTATATCACGCTTTACGCATTTTATTTAAGGTAATATTTAACAAAATAAAACCGCCAATCCTGTGCATAGTGACAAAAATAAAAAAATATCAGAAAAGCGTGAGTATTTATTAATCCTGATACGTCTAATAAGTAAGAAGACACCATAAACTTCCCGAAAAATTATTTATCTACAAGAAGGAATTATTATGAACATTAAAAAATCATCGCCTCTGCACTGACATGCACCATAATCGCCGGAGCAATGCCGGTTTGCATGTCGTCAAATCTGCCAACCAGTGTTATAACATCACACGCAGTCAGTGACAGTGATTACGTTCACGGCGTATCTGAGGAATACAATCTTGTATACTACATTGTGAACGGCGACCATATCGAAATCACCGGACGTGCCGACAGAGGAGATTATCCTGCCCTTGCATATTTCGGACCGGCTGAATTTCCGGACGACCTCGAAACCTTTGAAATCGTTATACCGTCCGAAATTGACGGACTGCCGGTTACATCAATAGAGTCAAGTGCGTTTTATCACGATATGGGACTTTCAAAAATAACACTTCCTGATACACTTGTGACAATAGGTCAGGGAGCATTTCTCCACACGGCACTTGAATCCGTGGATATTCCCGAATGTGTCAAAAAAATAGAGGCACGTGCTTTTCACGGCTGTACAAGACTCAAAGATGTGACTATTCCGTCAACGGTTGAATATATCGGTTACGAAGCATTTGAGTATACAGCGTGGCAGGACGGACTCCCGGACGGCATAACGTATGTGAACAATATTCTTTACCGGTGCAGCGGAGATATTAAAGAACTCGATATAAAAGAGGGTACGGAAACAATCTGTCCGAGTGCATTGAAAAACTGCACCAATGTGGAATCCGTAATATTTCCGGACAGCATAAAAGATATAGCACATGATACATTCGACAAAACGGAATGGTTCAATAATCTGCCCGACGGAACGTATTATATAAACGATATGCTTTACACATACAAGGGTGAAGCTCCGGAAAACGGTGAGATAATAGTCCGCGAAGGTACAAAGGAAATAATGGACGGAGCATTTTCAAACCGTAAAGATATAGTATCAGTTGTACTGCCGGAGGGACTTGAAAAAATCGGAAATTGTGCCTTTGATACGTGTCAGGGTCTGAAAGAAATCAATCTTCCGGAGAGCCTTACGTATATCGGTAGTTCAGCGTTTCAGTTTACAGGAATTGAGAATATCAAGATACCATCCGGAGTAAAGAATATTAAGCGTACAACATTCAATATCTGCCGAAGTTTGCAGGAAGTCATACTGCCGGAAACTCTCGAAACAATAGATTTTGCCGCTTTCAGCAACTGTGAATCACTTGAATCAATCAATATTCCGTACGGTGTCAGAGAAATCGGCATACAAGCTTTCGAGGATTGCAAAGCTTTGACATCAATTATGATTCCTGACAGCGTTGAAGTAATTGATAATAGTGCGTTTGAAACCTGCTGGATTCTGGAAGAAATCACGATTCCGGACAGCGTTCAGGAAATCGGTGATTACGCATTCCAAAACTGCTGGAGTCTGAAAAAAATCACACTGCCTGAACATTTCAGAGAACGGACAGAGAAACTAAATTTCTATAATTCAGATATAGAAATAATATTTACTCCGGAAAACAGTGTTAAAATAATGAGTGCGACGCTTGCAGGCGATTCAAACTGCGACGGAGAACTCACAGTCGCCGACGCAACATTGATATTGCAGTATCTCGGAAATTCCGACAAATACAGGCTTTCCGAACAGGGTGCTGTCAATGCTGATATAGCAGGTGAAAATGATGGAATTTCAGCTCTTGACGCTTTACAGATACAGAAAATACTTGCTGAGTAAAATTATCAAAAAAGGTGAACCGTTTACACGATTCGCCTTTGTTTTATTCAGTCAGATAATCACGGACAAGTGTCTGTAAAAGTTCATCACGGTCAATATGCCGGATAATGCTTCTTGCATTATTATATGTCGTTATGTAGGTCGGGTCTTCTGACAGAATATATCCTACTATCTGATTTACAGGATTATATCCCTTTTCAATCAGCGCATCATAAACGATTCTGAGGTTTTTTTTGAGTTCGTCCTCTTTCTCGCCGCCGACTTTAAATGTCATAGTCTGGTCATTCATAATAAAACTCCTCCGGCTTCTTTAATATAATATATTATACAGCAAAACGAAAGAGATTGCAAGAGAAACGCTGAATTTTTGCCGATTTGACTGTATTTAACTATTGATTTTTGTGCATCATTCACAGAAAACAAATTATCATATTATTATATTATCTTATGTAAGGCGGAATAAAATCCGCCTCCGGAATTTTCTTACTGAACGCCGGTTCTCTTGATGAAGCTGTTGCAGTCTGTACATTCCGGAACTGTAGGATTCGACTCATGTGTTCCTACAGAGATACAGCCGAGAGAACAGTAATTCTCCGTAACCATGTTGTGCTGGCACTGTGATACAGTACACTTGATGCTGTCATTCTTGTGTTTGCAGTTGCAGTTGTTATCCATTGAAAACATCTCCTTAAATACTATTAGCATTGAAGCTGATTCTATTATGCCGCATATATCACTGAATATACATCTGAACATAAAATCTTTTATGAATATTTTTTCTCCTGCCGTGAAATAATATCAAAAAAGGAGATTGTTATATGTCAGTTATAATCTTGCGTTCATTAATATTGTATATACTTGTAATTTTCGCGGTTCGCCTGATGGGAAAACGACAGCTCGGCGAACTTCAGCCGTCAGAACTCGTAATTACTATACTCGTTTCAAATATTGCCACACTCCCTCTTGAAGATACGGATATTCCACTTATAGTAGGACTGACACCTATACTTGCCCTTGTATGCTTTGAAGTCGTTATGTCATGGCTTATATTAAAAATGCCATATCTCAGAAAAATAATATCCGGCTGCCCGAAAATAATAATCAGCAATGGAAAAATCAACAGAGATGTCATGAAAGAACTCAGATTCTCCGTAGATGACCTAATGACAGCACTCAGAGGACAACAGATATTTGATTTGAATGAAGTGCAATTTGCTATAGTTGAAACTACAGGCAGTGTATCAGTAATGAAAAAGCCTGCAAATGATACCCCAACCCGCGAAGATATGAATATAGATACAGAATCTCTCGACCCGCCTCAGGTAATCGTATCAGACGGAAAAATTATGACAGCTGCTCTTGATTCCATGGGATATAATGAACAGTTCGCAAAAAATACCGCGAAAAATGCCGGATTTAATATGTCAGACGTGTTCATAATGACCGCCGACTCTCAAGGAAACTGCTTTATCGCACCGAAAGGAAAATCATATGACAAGAATTAAAATCAGTATAGGAATATTGTTGCTTCTCATTACAGTAAGTATATTCTCCGGACAGTGGATAAATAAAAGCTGCCGGAATCTTATGGATTTATCCTCACACGCAGAAGAAATTTTTTCTCAGGGCGATGTTCAGCAGACATTGGAAATCACACAGCAGCTCGAAAAAGAATGGGAAAATTTCAGCTCAAAAGCAAAAGTATTTATACGTAGCAATAAATTGTCCGATATTGACAGGCTTTGTGCAAGAATAAATAATCTCGCTGAGAATAAAAGTGAGGAACTTACAGCAGAACTTAAAGAATTTAGTCATCTCGTCAATCTTCTCAGAAATGTAGAAGTTTTTTCTTGACAAATCGCTTAAAATCTGCTAATATAATATTAGCGAAAGATGCATATTAAAATCAGCATCTTAAAAAGAGAGGGAAAAGTCATGAATAAACTTACAAGAACTTTTGCTGCATTTGTATCAGCAGCAGCAATGGCAATCACAGGAACAGCAGCTTCTGTTATGCAGATTTCCGAACCTGTTGATACTCTTGCCGTAGACGACAACAATGACGACTGGCTTCACGCAGAGGGCAGCCGTCTCTATGATATGAACGGCAATGAAGTATGGCTCACAGGTGCAAACTGGTTCGGTCTGAACTGCATCGAATATTCCCCGCATTATCTATATGCAGGAGATATTGACGATATGCTTCAGGAAGTAGCCGACAGAGGAATCAATGTTATCCGTTTTCCTATTTCCACAGAACTTATCCTTTCGTGGAAAAACGGTACTCCATATCAGATAAGCTCCGGCGGTATGCAGGCTGTCTATAATCCCCCTGTAGACCAGGACGACGGAAACGGCGGCGTTGTCAAAGCCGGTACTTATGGAAATCTTAATAAAGATTTCGTTGAATCAGACGGCAAAACTCTTATCACAAGCGACCGCGGATTCGATATAATCCTCGATAAGTGCAAGAAATACGGTATCAAGGCTTTTATCGATATTCACAGTCCTCATGCTGATAACTCCGGTCACAACTATAATCTCTGGTACGGCAAGGAAACAGCTGACGGAACTATGGTTACTACAAAAATATGGCAGGATACACTTGTGTGGATTGCCGACAAGTACAAAAATAATGATACTCTCCTTGGATACGACCTCAAAAATGAACCTCACGGCAAAGGTCAGGAAGGCGAAAAGGCTGCAAAATGGGACGGCTCAACTGATGAGAATAACTGGGCTTATGCCGCTACAAAATGCGCTGATGCTATCCTTGAAGTAAATCCTAATGCGCTTATTTTCATTGAGGGCGTTGAACAGTCACTCAGCGGAGCTATGCCCGGAGATTACTGGGGAATAGAGGACAGAATGACTAATTCACCATACATAGGCGCATGGTGGGGCGGAAACTTCCGCGGTGCAAGAGAATATCCTATCAAGCCCGAACACGGTACAAGTCAGATTGTTTATTCTCCTCACGATTACGGTCCGTCAGTATATGCACAGACATGGTTTGATAAGGATTTCACCACTCAGACGCTCCTTGATGATTACTGGTACGATACATGGGCCTATATCAATGCCGAAGATATAGCTCCTGAACTTATCGGCGAATGGGGCGGTCATATGGACGGCGCAGAAAATCAAAAATGGATGGAATTACTCCGCGATTATATGATTGAAAATCATATCAACCATACTTTCTGGTGTCTGAATACAAACTCCGGCGATACCGGCGGTCTCTGGAAGAATATTTCATGCGGTCAGCAGGCAGGTTCAACACAGATTCAATGGGAAGAAGAAAAATATGCACTTATGGAAAAATCTCTCTGGCAAACTCAGGAAACCGGTAAATATATTGGTCTTGACCACCAGAAAGCTCTCGGCAATAACGGACTTTCACTCAATGAATTTTATACAAGTTACGCCTCAACAGAGGGCAGCAACCTTGATGGCGGTACTATCGTAAAAGACGGAAAACCAGTCGTTTCAAACCCGTCAACGCCTACAGAACCGGCAGCTACAACAGCTGCTCCGTCGGTTACAACAACTGCTCCGGCAGTTACAACGACATCTGCACAGACATCTACAGGAAACGGAAACACAGACAGCACTATGTTCGGAGATGCTAATCTGGACGGCGAAGTTTCAGTAGCCGACGCAACACTCATTCTTCAGTATCTTGGAAACAAGGATAAATATACACTGTCAGAGCAGGGATTCAAAAATGCCGACTGCTGCGACAACGGCGATGGTATTTCAACCCTTGATGCTCTTGCAGTACAGCTTCTTGATGCAGGTCAGATAGATAAGCTTCCTATGACAAGCAACAAGTAATCAGATAATAAAAATGCTTTCCGGTTCACTCCGGAAAGCATTTTTAATGTTTATCGATAAATATTTATCGTATAAACTGCATAAATAAATTTCTCAAAATCTTGCTGATATTATGCAAACATATAATATTTAATGTTAATCGTTAAAAACATATTGACAAACATAAAAACATGTGTTATTATATAATCACAGAAAGGGAAACACCCCGAAACAAATAAAATTAACTTTATGGAGGAATTTATTATGAAAAACGCAAACATCACAAAAATCAACAAGCTTGGCAAGGTAAGCAGAATTATTCTTGCAATCATGAGAGTTGCAGCTATTATTGGTATAATCGCTTGTCTTGTATGTTCAGTAATTGTCGGAGTTGCCTTTAATATAGACAACAATGTATTCAACGTAACAGGCACGGCAAATGCACAGATTACTGTTGACGAAAACACACGTCTTACAATAAATGACAAAAAAATTAGCATTGGTGGTATCAAGGTTTTCAGCATCAAGGATTTGGAGGAAAGTGATATACACGCTGATGCCTTAGGTGCAAAAATTGATGTTGATGTTGAAAAGACGGATAACAATGGTGTTTCCGTTTATGATGTAAAAGCTGACGTAAATGCTGATAGTATTGCTTCAATTAAAGCAACTATGATTATGATTTTAATATTAGGTGCGGTTATATGTGCTGTAATGCTTGTTGCTGTAATATTCGGTGCAAAGCTTGCAAAATCACTTGAAGTATGTGAATCACCATTTGAGGAAAACGTTATAAATGCAATGAAAAAATTCGGATTTTCACTCATTCCTATGGCTGTTTTATATATCAGTGATGGTGGTATCAGTCTTACTTCTATAGTTCTTATCATTGCTATAATAATCTTCTCATATATTTTCAAATATGGTGCAGAGCTTCAGAAAGAATCGGACGAGCTGCTTTAAGGAGGAATTGAATATGGCAATAATATTAAGGCTTGACCGTGTTATGGCGGACAGGAAAATCAGTCTGAATGAACTCAGTGAAAGAGTAGGCGTAAGCAATGTGAATCTTTCAAAAATCAAAACAGGTAAAGTAAGTGCTATACGTTTCAGCACGCTGAATGCAATATGCCGTGAACTGAAATGTCAACCCGGCGATGTTCTGGAATATACTGAAGATGACGATTCATCTGAATAATAAAAAAACAGCTGTCCGCAGAGGACAGCCGTTTTTTCTGCGTTTTTCTCAAAGCGGAAATTCTACTATAAATACTGAACCTTTTTCACTGCTTACTGCCTTGACTGTACCGTTATGATACATCACGCCATGCTTTACAATCGAAAGACCAAGACCAGTTCCCTTTATTTTCTGTGAACGGCTTTTGTCAGCACGATAGAAACGCTCAAATATACGGTCAATATGTTCCTCAGATATGCCGATTCCTGTATCTGAAACTGTTATTATTGCTTTCATCGGAATATGAGATACCCTGACAATATATTTTCCGCCGTCATTATTATACTTTATCGCATTGTCGCACAGATTATACAGGATTTCTTCCAGAATTGTAGGATTTCCTGTTATCTTAATATGCTCGCCCTCAATAATCTGCAAAACATTTTTCTGATTTGCAGCATTTTTCAATCGGTTCATAACGCTTTCCGCGATGTCATAAAGGTCAGCCTCTTTGTCAGGACATAAAGTCACTCCCTCATCAAGTTTCGACAGAGAAACTATATCATTTATGAGCGTTATCAATCGCTCCGCTTCGTTCCGTATATCTCCGCCGAACTGCGCTGTATCTTCCGCTTTTACTATTCCGTTTGCAAGCATATCCGCTATGCCATATATAGTCGTGAGCGGCGTTTTGAGTTCATGTGAAACATTTGATGTAAATTCACGACGCATTTTTTCAAGTGCCTGCTCCTCTGTAACGTCCATGATAAATACAACAATACCATTAAGCGTATCAGATATTGATGCCGGACTTGCAATAACTTTTCTGTCTCCCATTACCGTTTTAAGTATACATTCCGAACGCCGTCCGCCCATCGCGTCCATTATACAGTGCCTGAACGGCTCATCATTGCTGAGAGTATAAATACTCTGACCTGAACTAAGAGGCTCTGCTCCTAAAAGACGGTATGCTTCTGTATTACACGAAAGCACCATAGTTTTCGGGTCGGCAACAATGATTCCGTCCTTTATGCTTTCGAGTATTGTGCTGAATACAACTTCCGAACTGTTAAGCTCTGTTTTATATCGGTTTACTTTGCCGTTCTGTATTTTCAGCCGTTTCAGTACCGGAACAATTTCTCTGTATACCTTTTCTATTCTCGGATTTTCAGGGTCTATATTTTTAAGCGGCTTTACTATTCTTTTTGCAGCTGAAATACTCACAGCAGAAATAATGAGCACAAGAATCATTAAAAATTCTGCCGCAAATCCTGCTTTTTCTGCAAATTCCTGCCATTTTCCGCTGTCGCTTCCGCATACTGTCCATAAAATGAATCCGGTCGCTGCAAGAGATGATATTACTGATGTAATAAAAATTCCGAAAAATATTTTTTTAGTCATTGAGTTTCTGTCTGTACCTCACTTTCCAATGAATACTATAATAAATTCTATGATTAATCCTCACTGAATCTGTATCCTACTCCGCGTATTGTCACAATATGTCTGCTGCTTTCACCAATCTTCGCACGTAAAGTCCGTATATGTACGTCCACTGTACGGCTTTCTCCTGTGAAATCAAATCCCCATACTTTCTGAAGAAGTTCATCACGTGAAAATACCTTTCCAACATTTTTCAGAAGCAGAACCAGAACTTCATATTCTTTAAGAGTCAGCGGCGTATATTCTCCACCGACCTTTACTTCACGCCTTTTTGTATCAATAGTTATTCCGCCTGCCGAAAGTATATTGTCTGTTCCTGAACCGGCTGTCCTCCTTAGAAGTGCCTTTATACGCGATATTAATTCCATTGTTCCGAACGGCTTCGGTATGTAATCATCAGCTCCGCTGTCAAGTCCTGTTACTGCATCAAATTCTGTATCCTTTGCAGTCAGCATGATAATTGGCAGTTTATTCGTCTTTTCGTCTGCACGCAGTTTCTTCAATATACTTATTCCGTCCTCCTCCGGAAGCATTATATCGAGAAGAAGCAGTTCCGGAATCCTTTCATTCATTGCCTTGTAAAATTCCGACGGACATTCAAATCCCTCCGCCTCAAAACCAGTATTATTAAGCGCGTAAAGAACAAAATTTCGGATTCCGCTGTCGTCCTCCAGCATATATATCATATACATCACCCCTAATACAGTATACATTATCAGCCGAAAAAATGCAATAATTATTCATGATTATTTTTCAAGTATTTCAACGTTCTTTCACTAATTGTACATAAAAGTTTATTAAAATAATATCATAGAAAAAATATACAGATAGATATATAGAAATCGGAATTGGGAAACCATTACATAAAAAGGTGAATTATATGAAAAATTCCTTTATTAAAACCTTGGGTTTCCTCGCTGCGGTCGCTGTGACTGTCAGCACATCATCATGCGGCTCTGAAAATCTTTCAGAAAAAATTTCTTCAGATAATTCTTCTGAAAGTACAACTGAAACTGCTGACAAAATAACATCTCAGGAAATATCAGCAGTTCCGACATCAGAAACTACAGCTACTGAACCGGTATCAGATTCAACAAAAAAAATAAACTATGAATACAGCAGTGTATTTTCAAACAGGGATTTGAATCCTGAATTTGATAATATTGACGCTGAAATAAAACTTAATGGCAGTTCGGCAGAATCCAGCGGCAGCGGTGTTTCCGTTGACGGTTCAGAAATAACTATCTCTCAGGAGGGTGTATACAGATTTTCTGGAACTCTTGACGACGGACAGATTATTGTAAATGCCCCTGATGCAAAAGTACAGATTATTCTTGATAATGCCGATATTACGTGCAGCACATCATCTGCAATTTATGGCATAGATTCAAAAAAGATTTTTGTTTCACTAGCCGAAAACAGTGTGAATACTCTTACTGACGGAAAATCCTACGTTTATGATGACGAAACAAATCAGGAACCCGATTCCTGTATTTTCAGCGGCGACAGCCTTACAATAAACGGAACAGGTACGCTGAATATAACTTCAAGTCTAAGTGGTATTCACAGTAAGGACGATATTGTCATAACAGGCGGAAATATTAATGTCAATTCCGACAGCGACGGCATAAAAGGTAAAGACTATGTTGCCGTTTCAGGCGGAAATATCAATATAATTTCCGGCGAAGACGGTATAAAATCCACAAAAATGAATGATTCATCTCTCGGTTATGTGTATATTCAGAACGGCAAATTTATCATAAATTCCGCACAGGACGGCATACAAGCTGAAACGGATTTGATTGTGTCCGGCGGAAATTTCGACATAACAAGCGGCGGCGGAAGTAAAAATTCTACCAAAACTCATCTTGATGATTTCAGCGGAATGGGCGGCGGATTCAAT